>JAFOFP010000054.1 GCA_017387285.1 Lachnospiraceae bacterium | reverse complement strand
TATCAGGATGAACTCATCGCAGCAAAGCTCAACATTGACGACTACCCCAAACTGGCTGAGGACGAGCAGATCGAGGTGATCCCTACGCTGGTACTGTATCGAAAAGGCGAGGCCATCGGTTCTATCGTAGCACCTGAGTCCAAGGCCATGATCGATCGGTTTATACAGGAATCGCTGAACAAATAACCCCCACTGACGGTAAGGAAAGAACCAGGCGATAACGCAGGAAAGCAAGTCAGAGAAAGCAAGGTAAAGATTATGAGTAAAATATACGATATGATTATTGTAGGCGGAGGACCCGGCGGTTATACCGCCGCCCTCTACGGAGCGAGAGCCGGACTGAAGGTCCTGGTTCTGGAAAAGCTTTCTGCCGGAGGACAGATGGCTCTGACCTCCCAGATCGACAACTATCCCGGTTTTACCGATGGTGTGGACGGTTTTGAGCTGGCCGAGCACATGCAGCAGCAGGCAGAGCGTTTCGGCGCTGAGACGGAGCTGACGGAAGTAACCGCCCTCCATCCGGAAGGCAAGGTAAAGTCTGTGGAAACTGTGGACGGAATCTTCTACGGAAAGACCATCGTGATCGCTACCGGTGCCAATCCCCGCGAGCTGGGTATCCCGGGTGAAAAGCAGTTGGTGGGTCGTGGCGTCAACTATTGTGCAGCCTGCGACGGAATGTTTTATCGAAACAAATCCGTTGTGGTGGTGGGCGGCGGCAATACGGCTGCAGCAGATGCCCTGCTTCTCAGCCGAATTGCCAAGAAGGTGATTATTGTTCACCGCCGTGACACCCTTCGTGCAACCAAAATCTACCATGAACCGCTGATGAAAGCAGCCAATGTGGAATTTCACTGGAACAGCACCGTATCCGATTTCATTTACGATCAAAAGATCTCTGCCGTCAAGATAAAACATGTCAACTCCCATGAGGAGACGACCATCCCCTGCGACGGTGTCTTTGTCAGCGTGGGGAGAGTTCCCGCCACCGATCTGGTCCGGGGACTTCTGGAACTGGATCCCTCCGGTTATATCATCGCCGACGAGTCCACCAGAACCAATCTCCCCGGCGTTTTTGCCGTAGGAGATGTCCGCACCAAGGTGCTGCGGCAGGTTGTCACGGCCGTAGCTGACGGAGCCATGGCCGTCCACTATGCAGAGGAGTATCTGGCGGAGCAATAACCGACCAGTCCTCTTCTCCATCGCCTTTACGATCAGATTATCGGTCTTTCCATCCTCCGATACGCCAATGCTTCCCATCGGTCTTGACCAGTACGGCTCCGCAGTCCGGTGTACTGTATATCTCAGTCCCCACTGCGTTCAGCCGCTCCAGCAATTGTTTATGGGGATGACCATAAGGGTTTCTCTCACCGCAGGAAATAACGGCGGCAGCGGGGCGAAGCAAACTCAGCAGTTCCTCCGATGTGGAATACTGCGAACCATGATGCGCCACCTTCAACAGGGTGATCCCCGGATCTCCCTGTTTTTTGTTTTCCTTCAAGGCTGAGATCAACTGTTTTTCCCCCCTTCCTTCCAGATCACCGGTGAGCAGGCAGGAAAAATCACCATATTCTACCTGAAGAACAACGGAAGCCTCATTTTCCGAATCCGTCACTCCCATTTGACGTTCGGGAAAAAGGCATTTAATTTCCACTTCACCACACTTAATCACATCCTTATTTGATATTCTCATCACTTTACTGATAGATATGCCTGATTTTTCGCACAGTTCCTCCACTTTATCCCATTCAGTGGTGGCAGCTGACACCAAAAGTGTCTCCACAGAGACACCCGATAACACCAGCTCATCCACCCCATTCATGTGATCCTCATCCATATGGGTGATCACCAGATAGTCCAGGTGGTCCACGCCTGCCCATCTCAGAAACGGCTCGGCCACATACTCACTCACCTGTTTCTCTGAACTGCTCCCGCAATCCACCAATATGGTTGTTCCGTTGGGTGCCTCCAGAAAGATGCTGTCTCCCTGACCCACATCCAAAAACGTGATGAACAGCTGCCGATCATTAACCTTGACCGTCAAAATCAGGTTGAGGGTGCTCCATACAGCGATCAATAGTCCCCAGCGTTTCCAACTGCTTGCGGTACGCTTCTGTCCTCGTACCGCTTCAATTTCATCATACCGCCCTTCCTTCGGCTCAGCCCAGTCCCGTCTGTTCTGCCGAAATACATGAATAAACAAACCTGCAAAGACCAGCCCATAAACCACCAACTGAGCCACCGTCGGTCTGCCAATCGCCACGATACTCCCGGGAAGTTTCATGCTGAATGTACACAGCCGATCAAGGAGTCCAAAACCCACCTCGACCAATGATGCAGCGTATCCCGCTCCTTCAGGCAAAAGCAGTCCCAGCATCAATACGAAGACACATGCCCCCAACAGCACACCCATCATCGGAACCACCAACAGGTTCAGCAGTACACCGTAGGTCTGAAGGGTATACTGGTTGACTGCCGTCACCGGCATCAGCGTCAGCTGGATTACCAAAGGAGGCAGTATGGCTTTCGCCCATTTTCCTCCTCTCTCCCGGATCCTGAGCCACCGGTTTAACTCCAAAAGCATCCCACCCATGGCGAACACTGCACCGAAGGACAGCCAAAAGGGCGGTCTCAATATCTGCCGCGGATACTGCAGCAAAATCCCTATGATCCCCAGAGCAGCTGCCGACAGCACATCATAGGTTTTCCCCACACATCCGGCGAACAGACTGAGGGTCAGTGCGATGGCCGCCCGGACCGGGGAAGTCCCCCCTCCGATCAGTCGGACGTAAGCCCAGATCCCACCTGCCATCAGAACTGAGGAAGGCCATTGGGGAATGGTCAGCCTTTTTCGCAGTATGCCATACAACCCAACCCCTAACAGAGACAAGTGTAGTCCGCTTAGGGTGAGAACATGTCCGATTCCGCTCTCCAGATAAAGGGCATACCGCTCGTCCGGCAAATAAGTCTTATCTCCCAGCACCAGTGCCGCCATGGTCCCTCCGCTCTCACCGCCGCAGTCTACCAGTACCTCCACCAGATAACGTTTCAACTCCCCCAGATATCCATCTATTCTGCGTTCCCCCTTCACCAGTACCTTTCCTTCGGTTCCGGCCAGCTGCAGATAAACTCCCTGAGAAGCCTGATAGGCTCCATAGTCAAACTGACCCGGGTTGGTTGGCTGATCAAACAAAAGCAGCTGACCGGTCACCTGTATCCGGTCTCCCTCAATGGCCGGAAAAGCCGACGATATTCTGACTTGAAGGCGGCCTACGGTCAGTATTCTCCTCTCATTCTCAGTAGACTGTGGATCATCCCAACGGATGTCCACATCCTCCAACAGATAATCCTTTCCCATCTCCCTCCGGGTCAATTTGACCACACGGCCAACGACAGTCACGTGATGGGCCCTTTTCTCCTGCTCCCCTTTGTCTAAAGCAGCGGATCCGCTTATTTC
>JAFOFP010000053.1 GCA_017387285.1 Lachnospiraceae bacterium | reverse complement strand
CCCAGATGATATTGTTTGCTTCCTTCAGGGTAGTACCCTCGGGAGCGGTGATCAGCTTTTCCAGGGGAGTCATGAACTCGGAAACCTTGGTCTCGGGATCCATGCGGGATACGCGATAATCGCGGCCGGTCACAATACCCAGAAGCTTTCCGGTGCCGGTACCGTCGTCGGTGACTGCCATGGTGGAATGACCGGTGCGCTCCTTCAGCGCTACCACCTCACTCATAGTATTGTCCAGGCGCAGGTTGGAATCGCTGACAACAAAGCCTGCTTTGGATGCCTTTACCTTGCGGACCATCTCAGCCTGCTGCTCGATGGGCTGGGAAACGTAGATAAATGCGATACCGCCCTCCTTAGCCAGTGCCACACCCATCTTCTCTCCGGATACGGACTGCATGACTGCAGATACCATAGGGATATTCATGGTTAAAGGACACTCTTCTCCTTTTTTATACTTAACAACAGGAGTTTGCAGAGAAACCCGGCTGGGGATACACTCTTTGGATGAATATCCGGGAACTAACAGATACTCACTGAATGTGCGAGACGGTTCTGTGTAATAATATGCCATTTTAATTACCTCTTTTCCATCTTTATATTTAGAACATTATAATAAAGAAATCTGAAAATTTCAAGCCAAAAAAGAAAATACTTTCACTTTCTGACAAAATATTTTATAATATAACAAATCCTTGGCAAAGGAGTATAACCATGAAGGTTTTCCTTATATTAATTGCAGTTGTTTTTCTTCTGTCCGTCCTGTTTTTCTCAATTCTTGCCGCCTATGTGGTCCATCCGAGACGGCACACCTTAGAAAGCTGCCGTCAGGTGGAGGAACGGCACGGAGTCTTTGGCGATTTCGACTCCCTGGTTTCTATCCCTTATTTGATCCGATCCCACGATGGCTATGAACTCCATGCAGAATATTTCACCGCGCCGGAGGCTTCTCATAAATATGTAATCATCTCCCACGGCTATACCGCCACCCGCTATGCCAGTGTCAAATATCTCCATCAGTTCCGTCGTCTGGGCTACAACTGCATCATCTACGATGACCGGGGACATGGAGAAAATGTCCGCACCAAATGCACCTTGGGGCTTCATGAGTCTGAGGATCTGATGGCGGTAATCAGTGATACCTACGACCGCTACGGCAAGGATATCTATCTGGGACTTCACGGTGAATCCATGGGTTCTGCCCTGCAGATTACTGCTCTGAAGTATCATCCACCCATCAAATTCATCATCAATGACTGTGGTTTTTCCGATCTAATGGGTGTTCTCTCCCACAAGGTCCGGCTGGATTTTCATCTGCCGGGATGGGCGGTTTACCCTGCGTCTGTCATGAGTCGCATTCTCTTTGGCTATGCCTTCACGCAAGTTCGACCCATTGACAGTCTGGCAGACAACACCGATGTCCCCATCTGTTTCGTTCACGGCGCTGATGATAATTTTATCACACCGGATCACAGTCAGCGGATGCACAAAGCTACGAAAGCTTACGCTGAGCTTCACTTATTCCCCGGTGCGGATCATGCCCAGTGTCTGATAAAGGATCCGGAGCGGTATTTCCGGATGCTGAAAGAGTTTCTTGCCTCTATTGAGAAAACTGCCCTGTAAAAACCACTGGACGATATTCCCATATTCTGCTAAAATCACTTACATATTTTCAGGAACAGAATATCTGTTTTCTGTTCCGTATCGACATCTAAGGAGAACTTGATTTATGTACGAAATTATGAGTTCCGACGAGGCTATCCGTCTGATCCGTGACGGTGACGTCATCTGTGTCAATTCCTTCGTCGGCATTGAAAACCCCATAGAACTTCACGAGGCTCTTTACCGCCGCTACCGGCGGATGCAGTCTCCCAGCCATCTGACCATCATTTCCAGTGCCGGTTTCGGCGTCTGGGATGAAAACCGCAGTGCAGAAGGGTACATCCGTGACGGTGCCGTGGATAAACTGATCTGCGGCCACTTCGGTGCCATGCTCAGCACCAAAAAGCTGGTCCTTGAAGATCGCTTTGAGGCATATAACCTTCCTTTGGGCTGTATTTCCCACGCCATCCGCGCACAGGCCGGAGGACTTCCGGGAGCCCTGTCCAAGGTTGGTCTGGATATTTTTGTGGATCCCCGAAAGGACGGCCCCGGCATCAACCGGATCTCCATCGATGACTCTTTAGTCAAATACGTGGAGGTTGACGGCGAGGAGTTTCTTTATTACAAACTGCCAAAGATCACCATTGCTCTGATCAAGGGTACGGCGGCCGACCGCAAAGGCAATATTTCCTTTGACGATATGTTTATGTCCGGCGATGCCCTGTCTATCTGTCAGGCGGTAAAGGCCAACCACGGAAAGGTCATCGTTCAGGTTGACCGACTGGTGGACACCCCATCCCGCCCCCGAAATGCCATTATCCCCGGCTGTCTGGTGGACGCCATTGTGGTGACGGAGCCGGAGGAACGAAACGAAGCCTACACTGCCCTCACCGGCAGTTTTGAGATCCCCTACGACGACTGGCACGCGTGGAGCGAAAAGATCGATACCGCCTCCATCCTCCCCGCCAAGAACAGTGCCGCCGGCAATATCATCGGTCGCCGTGCAGCCAAGGAACTGCGTGTGGACGATATTGTCAATATCGGTATCGGCATTCCCGAGATGGTCTCCCGCCACGCCCGCAAAAACGGTATGCTGGACAATGTGACCCTGACCGTAGAGTCCGGCGGTATCGGCGGTTTCCCCGTATCCGGAGAGGCTTTCGGCGCCATGATCGGCGCTGCCTCCGTCTACGATATGGCCAACCAGTTTGACCTCTACAACAACGGTGGCCTCGATATCTGCTTTATGGGGGCACTGGAGGTAGATGCCCAGGGCAATGTCAATGCCCATCGCGGTCAAGGCGCCTTTGCCGGCATCGGCGGTTTCGCCAACATCACCGCAAAGACCCCCACCGTAGTCTTCTGCCTGACCTTCAACACCAAGGGATTGGACGTTACCCAGTCCAAGGGTGTTGTGACCATCCACAGTGAAGGCTCCATTCCCAAATTCGTAAAAGAGGTGGGAAGCGTCAGCTTTTCCGCCAAGCGTGCCATCGCCAATGGCCAAAAAGTATTGTATGTGACTGAGCGCTGTGTGTTCCGTCTGACACCAAAGGGCTTAAAGCTCATCGAGGCTTATCCGGGCGTGGACGTGAAGAAAGACATTTTGAAGCAGTTGCCTTTTGAAGTGGAGATCTGATGTAAACAAACGCACCGATCGGTTTATTTTTACAGTTCCGAACCACCCATGCCTGACCGGGCATGGCAAATATATGAATCAGAAAGGATTCAGCTATGAAAAACACAAAGGATAATGTTTCTAAGATCTCTTCCCGCAACCTGATCCTGATCTGGGTGCTGGGCATGGCCGGCCAGCTCTGCTGGAATG
>JAFOFP010000007.1 GCA_017387285.1 Lachnospiraceae bacterium | reverse complement strand
GACAGCCGTTGCCGCCTCCTCACCGGTCTCAATATCCACAAAAAGAGCACGCACACTCAAAGTCCCAAAATCCAAGCCAAGTGCGTATTTCTTCATACTCATCCTCCTTGTACACCCAATATATTGGACTATGGAAAAGTCCATCCGACATTAATGCAATGGACTTTTCGCAGTTATTTTACTGCATCTGCCAGCAGTTTACATTTCTCCGGATCAATGGAACCATCGGTAAACATGCCGGAGGTTCCGCCCACAAAGATGTCCGCACCGTGGGCACGCATCTTCCTTGCATTCTCCACGCTGACATTTCCGTCTACCTCGATGAGCACATCGGTTCTGCCCTTTGCATCCAGATACTCACGGCACTGAGCGATCTTCTCCAGCGTAACGGGAACCAGCTTCTGTCCTGCAAAGCCGGGATTAACGGTCATGATCAGCACGCCGTCGATGATATCATACAGATAGTCCAGTACGCTCAAGGGGGTTGCAGGGTTCAGGGCAATGTAGGCCTTTGCGCCAAGCTCCTTCACCTGCTGCAGCACACGCTGAACATGTACGGTGGACTCATAATGAATGGACACAATATCCCCTTCTTTAATGGGGAACGCATGGAGATGACGCTCGGGGTTCATCACCATCATGTGAATATCCAGAGGAATATTGCACATCTTCTTTACACACTTCATGAAATCGGGTCCCAAGGTAAAGTTGGGTACAAACTGACCGTCCATCACATCCATGTGGAGGTAGGGGATTCCCAGCTCCTCCATCAATGCCAGTTCCTTTTCCAGACCGCGATAATTTACACACATCATAGAGGGAGCCAACAGGCCCTGCTCGGTAGCACATCTAACACTCATTGATATAATCTCCTTATAACGTTTTCTCATTGATGTAAACCGGTTGCTCCGTTTCTTCGAAACTCCCGCTCCCGGACCGCTATTCGCATTCCGAGCTTTCGCTCTTCATGCTCATATCGGGACATTTATCTGCTTTTCAGATAATGTAAACCGGTCGCTCCGTTTCTTCGAAACTCTCGCTCCCGGACCGCTATTCGCATTCCGAGCTTTCGCTCTTCATGCTCATATCGGGACATTCGGCAGATATCCGGGAATCTCTGTGCGAGCACAGATTCCCGGCTGCCTGCCTCATTGTTTACATTACATACATGACCTTATTGAAGAATGTCTTTCTCTCCAGCATCATCTGCAGAGGTGCGATGCCGTCGTCCAGTGTTACTTTGTGGGAGATCAGCTTGGTGAACCACTCCTGATCCTTGTTCAAAATGTCAACTACACACTTCCAATCGTTCTTTACACCGTCGCAGTATGCGGAATTCCAGGTTCCGTGCACATGAAGCTCACCGCGCATGATCTTCCAGTAGGTTTCACGGGTGAGGGTAACGTCACGTCCGGGATTTCCCATCAGGGTGATGTTTCCGTGCTTCTTCAGGATGCTCAGGCAGGTCTCCAGACCGTTGGAGGAACCGGTTCCCTCAATCACCAGGTCAACCTTGCCGAAATGCTCCTCAACGTAGTCAACCACGTTGGTCTCCAGTGCGTTGAGGGTATGTACATTGCCCATCTCCTTGGAGAATGCCACCTTGGTGGGGTCGATATCCCAGATCACCACGTTCATGGCGCCTGCATTCTTTGCCAGACGGGACAGGATCATACCGATGGGGCCTGCTCCGGAGATACCCACATTGTAGCCTGCCTCCATGCCGGACATATACAGTGCATGGAATGCCACTGCCAAAGGCTCAGCCATAGCTGCCAGTACGGGGGACAGGGTCTCGGGCAGGAATACCAGATTCCATGCGGGAACAGCTACGTACTCAGCGAAACCACCGTCACAGCGGGATCCGAAGTAGTTGTAGCCCTTACATACATTGTAATGGCCGGATGCACACTCGCTGCACTTCATACAGGGAAGCAGAGGGAACACTGCCACATTTTTTCCTACCAGCGCAGGATCTGCATCGGGTCCAACCTCAACAACGGTTCCTGCAAACTCATGACCGGGAACCAAGGGATAGTGGTATGCCCCACCGTTCATAATACGGCCCACGTCGGATCCGCAGATACCGCAGGCTGCAATCTTCACCAGAACCTCACCGGATCCGGGTACGGGAATAGGTCTCTCTTCCAAAACCATGTTTGCATTTTCTTTTAATACCAGACACTTCATTTTACTTTACCTCTTTCTGTTTTTATGTACTGTCTCATGCTTCACGCTGAGACAGCCTGTTCTGCATCGGTCTTCTGACCGTTCATTACCCTTTCACACCTTGCGAGAGAAGGTCTTTCCGTAGGCGGCTCTCACCTCGATCTCTCCGTCTGACGTAATGGATGTCAGTATACTGCCATCTGTTCCGTAGCTGAAATATCCTCTGTTCTTGCGGGCCGCATCCTCCGCATAAACGGTGCTTCCGATATCATCGGAGGTGACCAGAATCACCTCCGGCGCAACCGTCTCAAGCCATTCCTTACTGCCGGAGGTAAACACACCGTGATGACAGGCCTTCAAAATCGTGGACTTCAGATGATCGCCGTAGGTCTTTACCACCTCCCGCTCATCGCTGCGATACAAATCTCCTCCGGTCAAATAAGATACCTTTCCAAAGGTAAACTTTACCGTCAATGATATGGAATTTACTTCGTCACCCCGCAGAGCAGCACCATCGATCAGTTCCTGTCTGGTAGGCTTCAATACCTCCATCTTAATTTCACCGATCTGCCGTTCATCCCCTCTGGTAAGATGATTGTCCATCACCGTTCCATGCTCCGCAATATATGCGGCAAACTCCGGCTCTTCCTCTTTATACACATGTCCGCTGAAGAAATAGGTTCCGATTCCCTCTCCCTTCTCAAACAGATATTTGGCAACTGCCAGCGCATTGCCCACATGATCCCCATGAGGATGGGAAGTCATAAAATAATCCAACTTGGTCAGGCCGATCCTGTGCAAGGCATTCATTACCCGCTCTTCGCAGAAGGCCACACCTGCATCCACCATCATGGTCTTTCCATCGGGGAAGATGAGCAGCGTACAATCGCCGGGTTTTCCTGTTTTGTGCATGGTAGTCAGCTGAATCGTCAGCATATGGAACCGGCCGTCGCCACCCTTTCGGATGATCTCTCCGGCAAGCTCAAACACAGGGATCTTTTCCTCGGACAAGTTGTAAAAATGTTCCCAGCGGGTCACATCCTCGCTCCGTGCGTAAGCCTTCAGCAGGAAATTGTTTCCGCTGGCATCCATGCTGATGCGTATCTGATTAAACTGTTCTTCGGTCCCCCCGTAGGTGACCTCACAAAGACCCGGATTTTGCTCGAAGGCCTTCATGTCCATGGCCTTCACCGACAGCGGAATATGTACTTTTTTCAAACCTGCACAGGCACTGAAGGTCTTCGCCCCGATGACGCGGACACCCTCCGGCAGAATGATCTCTGCAATCTTCGGACATTTGCTGAGGGCAAAGGTTCCAAGGATATCCACATCCCCGGTAAACGCTACCGTCTCCAGATTTTCACAGTTCTCAAAGGCATAATCGCCCAGCGAGGTCACACCCGGTTCAAAGACTACTTCTTTGATCTCGTTTCTCCATGCACACCATGGCGTCTCTTCATAATTTTCATAGTCGGTCATCGGTCCCCTTCCGGAGATGACCATCCTTCCGGTCACCGGATCAAATGCCCAGCTTACCGATTCACCGCAGATGCCAAATCCCATTTCACCCATGTTATTTCCTTCCTTTTGCAGCCTAAACTACCCTTTCCGGCCACAGTTTTTATTTATCAATCGTCAGCCTTTCCGGTCATTCTGCGCCGGCCATTTCCTCGGCGGCGATCACCTCGACGCCCATCTGCTCAAACTGCCCCTTTACTTCCGGTTTAAGCTTCCAGTCGGTAATCAGCATATCCACTCCGTCCGGCGGCGCGATGATCACCATGGAATCCATACCGAATTTGTCCGAATCCATCAATACTACCCGATATCTGGCCATCTTTAAGGCACTCTGTTTCGTGGAAGCCTCCCTCAGCTCCGGGGTGGAAAACCCTCGATTGAGGGTAAAATGACTGCCGGTAACAAAGGATTTGTCAAAGGCCAATCCACCCATGACCAAGGTAGACAATGGTCCTACGCAGGAATAAATACTGTGTCTGAACTCTCCACCGATCATAATGGTCCTGATATCCTCTGCCTTTACCAGCTCCAGCAAAATATTCAGCGCATTGGTACATACAACGATATTTCGCTTGGGTCCTCTGGCGATCAGTCTGGCCAACTGGCCGGTGGTGGTCCCGCTGTCCAAAAAGACAGTCTCTCCGTCGCCGATGAGATCGTAGGCTGCCTGCGCGATGGATCTCTTTTCCGTAAGTTGTTTTGACATCTTGTCCTGGTAAGGAAACTCTGTCGCAACACCGGAGACGGCAACCGCACCTCCCCAATTTCGTTTTAACAGGCCATCCTCCTCCATCTGCATCAACAGTTTTCGGACAGTCGCCTCTGAGAGTTCCAGATCACGGCTCAGCTCATTGACCCGGACAAAGGATCTCTCCTCCAGCTTTCGCAATATGTACTCTTTGCGGTTGTCTGCCAGCACTGATCTGCCTCCTCTCGTTTTCAACTCTTTTTCATTTTGATCCTAATTCGATATCATTTTCGCAAAATATGTTATCGTTTTCTTTCGATTTATTTCATTCTAGCACAATTTTCGAAAGCATGCAACTATAATTATGCTCTCTTTTTGGTCTTGTGATGTTTACGAACGATTATCCACACACCGATCAGTATTGCCACCGCAGCTCCGGCTGCGCCGTACCATATCACACGATGATCCGCCGGTCTCTCCACCAGGCAAAAGGCATCGTCCTCCGCGTCGGCGGTGAACACCAGATACCTTCCATCCACGGTAAACGGTTCTTCATTCCACACTCTTCCGGTGAGACGGATCATTAATTTCAGATCCTTGTCCCGGTATTCCTCAGGGATCAGATAACGCAGGGTGGTGGACTCTGCCTCCTCCGGGAAACTGATCTCCCAACCCGAGATCAACCTCTCACCCTCCAAGAGTTCGGGGCTTTTCTTCAGTTTGGTCAGCTCCATCCGCTTTTCATCGTAAAAAATTCCCTCTGCAAGCAGCAATGGCAGTCCGTTTTCATCGGTCTGTTCGCTCCGGATCACCGTCAATTTGGAGACGTAAACGGCCTCAAAAACCATATCAAAGCGAATGTCCGTCATCATCTGCTCATCCGGAAGCTCACCGTCGGCGTTTTCCCAGCGTCCCACATAACCGCTGCGCTCCGGTACCGCCGGGATCTGATCCATATCAATGGTTCCCCCGGTCTTCACCCTGATGATTTCCTCAAATCCCTGATCATCCGCAAACCGAACCGTCTCCTCCAAAAAGAACCCGGGCAATCCCTCCTGTGCCAAAAATGCATCTCGATCCATGGGTTCTGCCCCATTGCTGTAGCTGATGCCGTCAAT
>JAFOFP010000052.1 GCA_017387285.1 Lachnospiraceae bacterium | reverse complement strand
GATCGCCGAGATCGTGGGCTACGACAATCCGCTGTATTTCAGCCGTCTCTTCAGAAAGCAGAGCGGAATGTCGCCCTCTGAATTTCGCAACCGGCTGAGAGCGGAAAACATCACAGTTTCTTAGCGATATCCGCCGTATAGTAAGCGTTGGAAAATGCTCTGTATCCGGCTGTATCTCTCACCTCAATGCGCAAATACCGCCCCATCTTTTCGGGGCAGTAATCAAACTCTGCCTCCGTGTAGGTCTCGGTCCGGGATCTCACATAGTCCACATAACGGCCTTCGCTGTACAGGTAGATACCGGCTGCCGGTGAGGTCTTCACCACAACCTTGCCATCCTTCAGTACCAGACTGAGGATCTCCGGTCCCTCACTGACATAGCAGTCACCCCGCTCATAAGCGGCGATCAGTGACTCATAACTCAGTTCCTCGGCCTTGATCATGGTCCAAGCCCGCACACAATGCTCCGGTTTGTGATTATCATCACCTCCGGTGGGCACCAGATGATGCCCGGCACGCAGCATCTGATCATAGTGGAAGGATGTATTGTCATTCCACTTCTGACATTCTCCATTGATCACTTCGATGGAATGCAGATGCTTCAAGCCCAGATAATCACCGGGATTGTGCAAAGACCACATGGGATGATTGTAATTGACCAAAAATCCTCCCTCAACCATAGCCTTGGTATACTCATTGATCCAATCCACATCGTACACGGTGGTTTCGATCACCTCATTGTACCGGGCATGAGTCTCGCTCCACGCTCTGGAGTTTCCGGGATAAGAAGGATTCTCCTTGAAGAATCTGGGCATCACCAGATTGTCCTGATCCTTAGCAATCATATTGAAATGGTACACCGGCTGAAACCAGGCAGTAGGCGCCTTCAAATTCTGCTTCACCGCCACCTCATAACCATGAAGAGCGATAAAGTCAGGCTCACACAGATCTCTGTGATCGATCAGAACCTCATGATCGGTAAAGCACACTGCGCTGTAGCCATTGCGCTTATAAATTTCTTTCACCTGTTCGGGAGTGCCCCAGCCATCAGAAATGTGGGTGTGACAATGCATGTTTGTCTTGTAAAATTGACCTTTCTCGGGAAGTAATTCGATCATCATTGCTGTCTGTCCTTTCTCCTACACGATAAGATGCCTTGATGATTTGGTTATACCTCATCACAGTGGCGATGTCAATGTGATTTTTCTAACAAACACACTGTTTCAACATTTGCGCTGGCGCAAAACATATTTACGCTGCAGGCCCTGGTCACCCGATATCCGCCCTCATAAAATGCCGCCAGATCACGAGCCAGAGAAGTAGGCTTGCAGCTGATGTAAACCATCCGGTCCACACCGTAGTCAATAATCTTAGGCAATGCCTTGGGATGAATGCCCTCTCTGGGCGGATCCAGCACGATCAGATCCGGTTTTTCTGTCAGGCTGTCCAGCACGGCCAACACATCTCCGGCAATAAACTCACAGTTTTCCAGCCCATTGAGTCCGGCATTGATCTTTGCGGCTTCCACCGCCTCGGGAACGATCTCCACACCCACTACCCGATCTGCCACCGGTGCCAATATCTGAGCGATGGTTCCGGTTCCGCTGTAAAGATCATAGATCACCTTATCTTTCGTCTCACCGATGTACTCCCTGGCTGTCTCATAGAGAACCTCTGCTCCCAGGGAATTGGTCTGGAAGAAGGAGAACGGCGTGATCTTAAAGGTCAGCCCCAAAAGTTTCTCATAAAAATAGTCTCTGCCAAACAGACAATCTGTGCGGTCGCTCTGCACCACATCGGCCAGACTATCGTTGATCGTATGTAACACACCTACCAGTTCACCGTCAAAGGAAAGTCCGGTAAGCGCGGCAAGGAATCCGGCCAACAGCTCTTTCTCTGCCGTCTCGGCATTTTCGACTGTTTTTTCTGCTTCCTCAGATACATTTTCCCCAGGAACCACGATTTTCGTCAGACAATCTGTCTGAGATGTGGTCACCAACACCACCATGATCTCCCCGGTGGCCGCAGCCTTTCTCACCATCAAATGACGCAGGTATCCCACATGCTGCATTTTCTTATAAAAAGGAATATTTTTCTCTGCAAAAAAATCCTTCACCGCCACAAGAATCTTCCGAAAATCCCCGTCCACGATCTGACATTCGGAAACCGTGAGAACATCATAAAAACTGCCTCTGCGATGCATCCCCAAAGCCAACGGGCCATCCTTGTATTCATCTCCGAAGGAAAACTCCATCTTGTTGCGATATTCCCGCTGGCGGGGAGGCTCCTTCACCCCCTCGAAGATCCCCTCACCGATCACCGGCTCCAAAAGGCGTCTCATCTGGTCTTCCTTCACCCGATTCTCCGCCTCTGCGGGCAGGCAGTTATAATTACAGCCGCCGCACTGTCCAAAATGAGGACACACGCCCTCGGTTTTTTCCTCCGGCGAATGCTCCAGGATCTCCTGAATCTGCCCCTCGATCTTGCCTCTCTTTTTCTTGGTGACCATAAAGCGAAGTTTCTGTCCGGGAAGACCGTGCTTGATCGCCACCTTCTCGCCATCAACCAAAACAACACCTTTGTCCGGGAAATCCACCCGCTCTACAATGCCCTCAAATACCTGTCCCTTTTTCATGTAACTTATATCTCCGTCTACTCTCAACAAAGACCCGCCCTGCCGACCGGCATGACGGGTCTTGGATGGTTAATATCTCTTTACTCAACTACAGATTACTCAGCAGGAGTCTCCTCAGCTGCCTGAGCAGGTGCTTCAGCGACAACCTCTTCCTCAAGGTTGATCTCTACGAAAGCCTCATCGTCATCCTCATCATCGAGATAATCAAAGTCATCATCGTACTCGTCCTCAAAATCTTCCAGCTCGTCAACTGCAAAGAAATAGCGATAAACCAGATATGCAACACCTGCAACCACAGCCACAATACCGATCACAGCCAGAATGGTGAAGATAACCTTCTTATTGCACTCTTTCTTTTCCTCTCTCTTTAACAGATCATTTAACTTGGAGGTACTGAGAATCTCTTCAAACTTTTTACCCATCGCATCCACATCCTTTCTGAATACTTAGTCTCGCCGCCGTCAACCGCCGTGCGATCACTTAACAGTAGTATAGCATTTCTTTTGCTATTTTACCATGTATTTTTCTTAATTTTCACAAAAATATTCGCGAATTATACTCGTTTTAGTTTGGCAAAAGCCGCATACATCCGTTTTTTCCCTGCGGTATCAAACTGCACGGTAACCTCATAGTCTCTGGCTGCCTTTTCCAACTGCAAAACAGTACCCTCGCCAAATTTCACATGAGTTACGCGGTCGCCCACACCATAGTCAGGTGCTCCGCCGGAATCGATTATCTGGCTGCCTTTCGAGATGACGGGCTTACTTCCAAACCGTACAACCTCCTCGTGTTTCTCCTTATCCAGATCAAACACCTTCTCCCAAGGATCATTGCCAAACGGATAATATCCGTCTCCGCTATTCTCCCACGAGCGGTCACCGAAACTTCTCTTCCGCCCTCCATTCTGCCAACCGGAGTTGTTTTCCGCATACCGATCCGATCTTCCGGAATAGCTATCCTTCCCGGAAAAGCCTCCACCAAAACCGTTCTGGAAGGAATATTTTCCTCTGTACCCCGTTTCTCCGGAATCATAAACACTTCCAAAGGATAAATTTCCTTCCCGTCTTCTCTGGGACGGTCCCTCAGTCCCCTGCATGTTCAGCAAGGTGGCCGGTACTTCGTAAATAAATCTGGACAGCTTGCTGTAACGGTTTTCTCCGTTGACCATACGCTGTCTGGCCGCCGTCATCACCAAGCGTTTCTCCGCCCGGGTGATGCCCACGTAGCAGAGTCTTCTCTCCTCCTCGATGGCGCCTTCCGGATCATCGGAGTTGATGGACATAGAACTGGGGAACAAACCATCCTCCATCCCGGCTAAGAAGACAATGGGGAACTCCAACCCCTTTGCGCTGTGCAGGGTCATGAGCAGCATCTTATCCTCCTCCCGATCCAGATTGTCCTGATCAGACCGCAGAGGAATATCCTCCAGAAACTCGCTGAGGCTGGGATCCTCCGTATCTCCTTCATAATATGCTGCTTTATCCTTTAATGCTCCGATGTACTCCAGACGGCTTTCCGCCTGAACATCGTCCTCCTCCATCAGATACTCCCGGTAACCGGTTCTGGAAAGAATTTCATCGATGAGATCCACGATGGTGATCTCCTCTGCCAGCTCACGCAGCTCCTCGATCTGCTCCACAAACCCTCTGATCTTTCCGGCAGCCTTTCCGATCCCCGGCACCAATGCCGCCTCACAGCAGGCATCGTAGAGACTGATCCCTTTAAGTTCCGCATAGTCGGATACTCTCCCCAGACTGGTGGCCCCGATTCCCCGCTTGGGTACATTGATGATCCGCTGAACCGCCAGATCGTCGCGGCCATTGCAGATGGTGCGCAGATACGCGATAATATCCTTGATCTCTCGGCGATCGTAGAAGTTCACACCCAGCGTCCGATAATGCTGTCCGATGTAACGGTCAGCCATCTCCTCGAGAATACGGGTCTGGGCATTGGTACGGTAGAGCACCACACAATCCCGGTAGTTACCGCCCTCCTCCACATATTTTCGCACCTGCTTCATAATATAGGAAGCCTCGTCCTGGGCGGTCTCAAACTGACAGACCTCCACCGGCTCGCCGGCTCCGTTCTCTGTCCACAGATTTTTGCCCTTTCGCCCGTAATTGTGGGCAATGACCTCGTTGGCCACCTTCAGAATATTTCCGGTGGAGCGGTAATTCTGCTCCAGACGAATGACCTTCGCTCCGGGAAATACCTTCTCGAAATTTAAAATATTTTCAATATCCGCACCGCGGAATTTATAGATGGACTGGTCATCATCACCTACCACCCAGAGATTGCGATCCCTTCGGGCCAGCAGACTCACCAGTGCAAACTGTGCCGCATTGGTGTCCTGATACTCATCCACCATGATATACTGAAATCGATCCTGATAATTCTCCAGCACCTGGGGAACTGCACGGAACAACTCCACCGTCTTCACGATCAGATCATCAAAATCCAGTGCATTGTTTCGTTTCAACTGAGCCTGATACTCCGCATAAATCTCCGCATAATTGCGCTGGCGGAAATCATAGGCAGCGGTTGCCGAATACTCCTCCGGACTGATGAGCTTATCCTTCAGTCCACTGATGATGCTGAGCATTCCCCGCTCCCGGTACTGCTTCGGATCCTTGTCCAGTTTCTTGATCACCTGTCGCATCAGCGTCCGCTGGTCATCACTGTCGTACACCGTAAAATCCGTACTGTAGCCCAGATACTCAATGTGACGGCGCAGGATCCGGACACACATAGAGTGGAAAGTGGAGATCCACACACTCTCGGCACCAATCTTTACCAGACGGTCCACACGTTCCCGCATCTCATCGGCAGCCTTATTGGTAAAGGTGATGGCCAAGATATTCCACGGGTTTACCCCCTCCTCAATGAGATAGGCGATCCGGTGAGTGAGAGCTCTGGTCTTTCCCGAGCCGGCTCCGGCTAACACCAATGCAGGGCCGGAGACTGTGGTCACCGCCTCCAGCTGCATGGGATTTAACTTGTCAAAAATACTCATGAAGCCTCCCTGTTTCACAAAGTAAAAACGGCTGCCGTGAATTACAGCTCAGCTCCCACGGCAGCCTTGTTTTTGTATGTGCTTTATGTCGCAGTACTTACTTGCCCAGTCTTGCCTTCAGTGCTGCCAGCTCGTCCTCGATAGCTGCGGAAGGAGCGTTTTCATACTTGTCCATCAGATCGGTCACATCGCCGGTAGCGGACTTTTTGTTCAGCTCTGCCATGGCATTGGCCTCATCCAGCATCTTGTTCGCCTTCGCCTCCATCCGCTCAAATGCGGTGATGGTGCCCTTTGCTCCCTCAATGCTTGCACCCAGCTTGTTAAGCTTCTCCTGGGTCTTAGCCACCTGGATCTTTGCCTTGATGGCATCTCTTCTGGAACGCATGGAGGACATATCCTCACAGAGCTTGTCATGCATCTGACGCATCTTAGCCGCATTTCCCGCTGCCAGATCGTATGCCTGCTGCAGACCGGTCTTCTTATCCTCCAGCTGAGTCTTCTTCGTCAGGAACTGAACCGCATCCTGATCATTACCGGCAATGACTGCCCGCTCTGCATAGGACTGCATCTTGGTGATCTCGGCGATACACTCATCCAATGCTCTCTTGGCCTTGGTTTCTTCTGCCATCACCGAAGCAGTCTCTGCCTTAACCTTAGCCAGATCCTCCTCCAGATCACGCAGATACTGATCGATCATCTTCTCCGGATCCTCAGCTCTATCCAACAATGCATTAAAATTAGCTTCCATAATGTCTCTGAATCTCGCAATAATACCCATGTTTATCCCTCCAAATGATATCCTCTATTTAGTTTTTCTTCGGCATACGCGCCAAAGTCATATCATATCCGTCATTTCCGTAATTCAAGCTACGGTTTACCCTGCTGATGGTCGCAGTGGATGCTCCGGTCTTCTCCGCAATCTCCAGATAGGTCCGCTTCTCGCGCAGCATCTCTGCCACCTCATATCTCTGGGACAGGGAGAGCAGCTCATTGATCGTGCAGACATCCTCAAAGAATGCATAACATTCGTCCACATTCTCCAACGTCAAAATAGCTTCAAACAGGCGGCTGACCGCCTCTGTTTTGATTTTGGGATTCATCATCGGCCTCCTTTATCTTACAGCACACGTCATTTTCGATACGTTCCGCTATTGCAACTTCAAACATTAATATTTTAACACGTTAAGTTGAGAATGTCTATGTTTTTTCGAAAATTCCCTAAAATTTTATTCATAACCGGATAGTATCGATCTCAAAAAATATTTTTGATAAACGTATGGCAATCCACACAGTTAGTTCGTGGACAATATGGAAGAACCGGTTTATGGTGATATTCCATAAGCCATTTTTTATTGCTGTTTTGGGGCGAAATAAAAAATACCGGGTTGCGATTTCACATCCCGTATTGTAAAATAAAGGAGGAAACCATGAAACAACTGAAGGATCTGACACTGCTGGACAAATTTTTATTCGACGAGACTATGGATCATCCCGAGGCTCATGAGGCCTTGCTCCAGATCATTCTCGGGTGGGAAGGTCTGAAACTGGTGCCACCCAGCCAGACAGAGAAGGAATTTCGAACCATGCCCTGGCTCCGATCCATCCGGGTGGATGTGTATGCCTTAGATCAAAGCGGAACTGTCTACGACACGGAGATGCAGGCTGAGCACCGAACTGATCTGGCAAAGCGGAGCCGGTATTATCAGGGACTGATCGATTCATCGCTCTTGGCTCCGGGAACCATCAGCTTCAACAAGCTGAATAACACCTACATCATCATGATCACGCCCTATGATCTCTTTGGGGAGAGCAAATACTGCTACACCTTTGTGCCCTGCTGCAGGGAGGACAAAAGTATCGAGCTGCAGGACGGGGCGATCAGGATCTTCTTAAACACAAAAGGGACAAACGATGATGAGGTCAGTCAGGAACTGATCGATTTTCTCCACTACGTGGAGAACACCGATGAAAAGATCGCCGAGAACAGTGAGAGTGAGCGCTTAAAGCAAATCCATGCATGTGTCAGCCGGATCAAAGCCAGTGAGGAGGCGGGGGTAAAGTATATGCAGAAATGGGAAGAAAAGATCATTGAAAGGGAAAAAGCACTCGCCGAGGGTGAACAGAAAGCTATCCTCTCCTACATGCAAAAGCTGATGGAGAAGATGAATATGACCGCCGAGGAAGTTCTTGCACTTCTGGAGGTGCCCAAGGAAGAATGGGCGAAATACTTAAATTGATCAATCTATAAAATCTGTCGGGGCAGAATGGCATGATGTGCTGTTTTATCTCCATTCACCATTTCTTTCTCCCATGAATATCTTGCAGTAATGAAACATCTCATGCGGAGAACACTATGAATCGGTTTTACACAAAAAATAAGTTTCTTTCCCTATTGCTTTGTCTGCTTTTGGCGATAAGCTGCCTCTGCGGCTGTCACAAAACCGAAAGCGATTTGGTTCCTGTCACCCTCTCTGAGGTGGCCCACTCTATTTTTTATGCGCCTCAGTACGCTGCCATCGAGCTTGGCTACTTTGCCGAGGAAGGCATTGATCTCACCTTGGTCAACGCCGGCGGTGCCGACAAGGTGATGACCTCTCTCATCTCCGGCGACGCTCACATCGGTTTTATGGGTTCAGAAGCCAGCATTTACACCTATGCAAACGGTAATGAAGATTATGCGGTAAACTTCGCCCAGCTGACCCAGCGGGCCGGAAACTTCTTGGTATCCAGAACCCCCGTTGACGATTTTTCCTGGGATATGTTAAAGGGCAGCACCGTTCTGGGCGGTCGGGCCGGCGGTATGCCTCAGATGGTATTTGAATATATCCTGAAGAAGAATGGCATTGATCCCAAAACTGATCTGTCCATCGATCAGAGCATCAGCTTCGGCTTGACAGCCGCGGCCTTTATGGAGAACGACGCAGACTTTACGGTGGAGTTTGAGCCCCACGCCACCGCGCTGGAGCAATCCGGCGACGGCTATGTGGTTGCCTCTCTGGGTGTGGACTCCGGCTATGTTCCCTACACCGCCTACTGTGCAAAAAAAAGCTATTTTGCCGAAAATGAGCCTCTTATCCAGGCCTTCACCAACGCCATCCAGAAGGGTCTGGACTATGTGAACAGCCATACCTCTGAGGAAATTGCTGCTGCGATCGCTCCACAGTTTGCGGAGACTGATGTAAAAACCATTGCCATCATCGTGGAGCGATATAAAGCTCAGGACACATGGAAGGCAGACACCATTTTTGAACAATCCAGTTTTGATCTGCTGCAGAATATTTTGATGGATGCGAAAGAGCTGAAAGAGAAGGTTCCCTATGAAGATCTGGTGACAACCAAGTATGCTAAGACGGCTGCGGGAAAATAATCTCACTGTCCTTCCATTCCCAGATTAAAATCACTTTATCTGAAAAGCACCCCGGCAGATCGGATTTTCCATCCTGCCGAGGTGTTTGTTTTATGATTTATACTTTTCTATCTGCACAAAAAAGCGTTGTCTTAATCTCTTATGCTCCACTTCTCTGCCAGCACCTCCAGCACTTCACTCCACTCTTTCTCCAACACATCAGAAGCCACACAGGTAACGCGGGTCACATGATTTCCTTTCACCGCCACCAATACATAGTGAGCCGTTGCCACATAGTCAAATCCCTCGTACTCCAACACTCGCTTTCCGTCATCTCTGAACACACTGCCTGCCAACAAGGAATCAGCCAAGCGAACAGCACGCTTTAACGTATTCTGATCAAACTGACGCAATACATAAACTTTCTGATCAAGGCTCACAAAATCTTTGTTCTCATTCAGCAGATACTCACTGACTTCATAATAATCCGCCGTCAGACCATGGGCAATCAACACAGAGTTCTTTTCCTCACGGCCGAAGATGTTTCGGTCAGCCCGCTTTCCTTCATAGACCTCCTCCCCTAAAAGATAGGGACGATCCTCACCCACCTGTGAGAGGGGGGTCTTTGTCACCCGAAGCAGCAGCACTGCGCCACAAACGGCAGTGATCCCCGCCAATGCGACCAATACATATCGGAATCCCTTGGCAATACGATGTTTTGACACCCGTTCCTCGGGCAGATGATGGATAGGTTTACCTTTCTTCACCCGACGGATCAGCAATCGGCAGCGAAATCCGGCATAAATATCCTCCCATAACACGTATACCATCCACAGGGCAGTGGATATCCATATCCAGTCGATACAGT
>JAFOFP010000051.1 GCA_017387285.1 Lachnospiraceae bacterium | reverse complement strand
TCATATACTATATCAGAAACGACTATTCGCACAGCCGGCGGTGCTTTCTATAGATGGGCTTACGCAGGAATACCTGCCAAAAAGGCAGCATCCTTGCGCGCAGTATGCGAAAAATGAGCCCGCCTACATAGTGATTCACTGATCCTGAATGCCTATTCTCCTCCAGCCGGTTTTGCAGAGTTATATACATACATTTGGACTTACCCACATACATATCTGCCATGCGTCCCCCATTTCACTGACACAAACTAATACCACTTAAAAGATCCGTTCAGGATGCGATTACAGATTTTTCTCATCGTACACCTCCGGTACACGGGTACGAATATCACAAGCTTATCACTTCCGTATTCAAAAGCTGCCACATCTTCATAAATATATTTTACATCCGTATAACGATTAAGGGAAAAAATCAGACACCTTTTTACAGGATGCCTCAGCCATTCCGTTATTCCTAAAATAAACTTATCCTTCCGCCAAATTTAGGCTTGTAACAACTTCCGCAGTATATTATAATGTAATTTAGGTATGCCCTCGACCGAAATGCTCGCAGGGCATAAGGTACGCACTGCTTATATCGCACGCGTATCACCGTTGTACATTATCACGGAGGTTTCCCATGTCATACACCGCTCTTTACCGCAAATGGCGTCCTGCCGGCTTTGACGATGTCAAAGGTCAGGATCACATTGTGGCGGCGCTGAAAAATCAGATCATATCCGGCCGGATCGGACACGCTTATCTGTTCACCGGCACCCGCGGAACCGGAAAGACCTCCGTTGCCAAGATTCTGGCCAAGGCGGTCAACTGCGAGCACCCCATTGACGGCAGTCCCTGCCACACCTGCGCCACCTGTAAGGCCATTGCCGCAGGTGCGTCCTTAAATGTTTCCGAGATCGATGCCGCTTCCAACAACGGCGTTGACAATATTCGTGAGATCCGGGAGGAGGTTCAGTACCGTCCCGCCGAGGGCAAATACCGGGTTTACATTATCGACGAGGTACATATGCTCTCCACCGGAGCATTCAATGCACTGTTAAAAACCCTGGAGGAGCCTCCGGCCTACGTGATCTTTATTCTGGCCACCACCGAGGTTCACAAGATCCCCATCACGGTACTCTCCCGCTGTCAGCGATACGATTTCCGCCGTATTGAGGGTGAGACCATCGTGGAGCGATTGTCCGAGATGGCTCTGGGCGAGGACATCGATGTGACCGATCAGGCCCTTCGCTACATTGCCCGCAAGGGCGACGGCTCCATGCGTGACTCCATCAGTCTCTTTGACCAGTGTATCGCCTTCTTTTACGATGAACAACTGACTT
This sequence comes from Lachnospiraceae bacterium, assembly GCA_017387285.1. Classification (GTDB taxonomy): domain Bacteria; phylum Bacillota; class Clostridia; order Lachnospirales; family Lachnospiraceae; genus RGIG423. The sequence continues at coordinate 762 of JAFOFP010000051.1, read as the reverse complement.
ATGAGAAGGTTCTGGATGTGCTGGGTGCCGTAGATAATGAAGTGTTCCACTCCTTTTTCCACCATCTGGTGAGCGGTGATACCGCCGCCTGCATTGACGCCATCGATGAACTTTTGCTGCAGGGTCGTGAATTGGGACAGTTTGTCACCGATTTTATTTGGTATCTAAGAAATCTTTTGCTGGTTATGACCTCCGATGTCAGTGCGGACACGCTGGATATGACCGAGGAGGGTCTGGCACAGCTTAGAGCACAGGCCGGTCGTCTGGATATGAATCAGCTGATGCGTTATATCCGCGTTCTCTCCGATCTGTCCAACCAGATGCGATACGCTTCCTCGAAGCGGGTACTGCTGGAGCTGGCCATCATTCGTCTGGCCCATCCCGAGATGGAACAGACCACTGACGCGGTATTGCAGCGGTTAAATACACTGGAGACCCAGTTAAAACAGGGCACCTTTGTCATGGGCTCGCCGAAGAGCGGTGTCGCCTATGGCAATCAGCCGGTTCCCGCACAGTCGGCAGAGACATCTGCCCAGCCCGCAGGCACACCCGGTCAGACACTTGCACCTAACGGTGCACCCCTTCCTGCCAAGATCGTGGTTCTCCCCAAGGCTACTCTTGAGGATTTCCGAAAGATCAAGGACAACTGGAGTCAGATCCTTCGAGGTGTGGGTGGTCTCACCCGTTCCACACTGGCAAATGCCCGCCTTGATTACATTGGACAGGGTCAGATCCAGCTGCAGTTTGCTGACGCTATGCAGT
>JAFOFP010000050.1 GCA_017387285.1 Lachnospiraceae bacterium | reverse complement strand
GCGGAGGAGAAGGAGATCCTGTTGATCGTAGCCAAACAAGCAGACAAAAACGGCATCATGAAAGCCATCATGGAAAAGGCAGGGCTGGACAGCAAGGCCCGTGCCATCGTGTTCTCTCTTCCGGTCACCGATACTGCAGGTATGCGTCTGCTGGACGATGACGACGAGGATTGATAAGCGTAGGTGAAGACCGTTGGAGACCGTGTGGGACAACGATTTGTCCGACGCAAAGGGATAAAGGAGATGATTGCGGATGAATACAGCCGAGCTTCTTGATGAATTGCAGAAAAAGGCTTTGGTCGACGAATCCGTGCGTCAGCGTCTGTTGGCCACCCGCTCGGAGAAATATCCGGAGGAGGCTTTCTGCCGCGAGGCCCGGGCACTGGGGTATCCCATATATTTGATGGAATTGATCAGTGTCGGCGAAGAATTTTATGCGGCCATGCGGCGCAGCACCAACGGCGGAGGGGAAAACTCCCCCATGCTGGAGGGCGAGGACGATTTTTATGAATTGTTTTTTGCGGGCCTGGAGCCATAACAGTCGGTTTACAACGCAGAAGATGCCGGTCAGGTATGGCGAGCGTGACAAGAATATCAAATCCCGGGGATGAATAGACTGGAAAGAGTTCATTCATCTCCGGGATCATTTTATGTCAAAAAATGAAATGGAACAAATGATAAAAAAGACAGCTATCTATTCACGCAAATCCAAAATTACCGGAAAAGGGGAGAGCATAGAGAACCAGATCGAGATGTGCAGGCGATATGCGGTGACTATGCTGCATGAGGAGAGCCTATACATTATTTACGAAGACGAGGGCTTTTCCGGAGGCAATCTAGACCGGCCGCAGTTCAGACAGATGATGAAGGATGCCAGAGCAGGCAAGATCAGTCGGATCATTGTGTATCGGCTAGATCGGATCAGCAGAAACATCGGAGATTTTGCCGGTCTGATACAGGAACTGAATGGGCTGGGCGTGGAATTTGTCTCCATACGGGAGCAGTTTGACACCTCCTCACCGCTGGGAAGAGCCATGATGTATATTGCATCGGTATTTTCCCAGCTGGAGCGTGAGACCATCGCAGAGCGGATCCGTGACAATATGCTGGAATTGGCGAAGACCGGAAGATGGCTGGGGGGAAATACCCCTACCGGCTATGGGGCGGAGAGCGTCACCTCCGTAACGGTGGATGGACGGGCAAAGAAATGCTGCAAGCTGAAGCTGATCCCCGAGGAAGCAGAAGTAGTGAGAAGAATTTTTATTGAATATCTCCGGTGCGGGTCGCTGAAAAGGACAGCGGAGGAACTGAATAAAAAGGGATTTCGGACAAAGATGGGCAGAGCATTTACACCGGTTTCCGTGAGGGCGATCCTGTCAAACCCGGTCTATGGGGCGGTGGATGGGGAGACAAGAGATTATTTTGAAAAGATGGGGGTTACATTATTTTTTGATCATGGGAGAGATGATTCCGGGGATGAAATCGATTCAGATGAAACTACGAATTCAGAAAGCCAAAAAAAGGCTGAGGGTTTTAACCGACCTCGTGGGATTCTGGCATATAACCGCACGCTGCAGCGGCCGGGCAAAACCAATCAGATGCGAGATATCCATCAGTGGGTGGTGGCCGCGGGGCAGCATGAGCCGATTGTTGCAGGGGAGGTATGGGTGCGGGTGCAGAGGATGTTGGAAGAAAAACGAGGAAGGAAGAGGTAAACAGTTCTTTACTTGTAACTGATTTCGCAGTATGATATAAGTGAGAGCAGGCCTGTCAGAACAGGATAGCAAATGAAATCCTGATGCACCTTCGATCAGAGAAAAAACGGAGTCGGGAAGTGTCCTTGTTTGAACCCATCGGAACCGACAAAGAGGGCAATGTGATCAGTCTGGTGGATATCATTGAATCCGAGGAAGAAGATATCACAGAGACGGTTTCGCTCAATCGACAGGTGGAGGAATTGTACCGCCAGTTTGGCTGTGTGCTGGATGAGCGGGAGAAGCAGGTCATCATTCACCGGTATGGCTTATTTGAACAGACGGAAAAGACCCAGAGAGAGATCGCTGAGGAGATGAAGATCAGCCGTTCCTATGTGAGCCGGATCGAAAAGAGTGGGCTCGAAAAGCTGCGGGAGGCCATCGGACGGTATCGCTAAGGGATAAAATCGCATTGATCAGATACGGATGAGATCGGATCAGCGGAACAAAATAGGATAGATGACACAGGAGGAAACCATGAATAAGCAAGATATTTTTGTATTGTCGGGAGACGGAAAGACTAATCTTCACGGAATTATCTGGGAGCCGGAGTGCGCTCAGATCAAGGGCGTTGTTCAGCTGGTGCACGGGATGTGCGAGTATATTGACCGTTACCATGATTTTGCCGTATATTTGACGGAGCAGGGCTATGCGGTCATCGGTCATGACCACCTCGGCCACGGAAATTCCATGAACAGTCCGGCAGATCAGGGCTTTTTTGCTGACGAAAACGGAAATCAGATCGTGGTGGAAGATATTCATCGGATCATGGAGTTTGGCCGGGAGAGATGGTACGGAAAGCCTTGGTTTGTACTGGGACACAGCATGGGGTCCTTCATGGTGAGACGCTACATTACCCATTACAGCGAGGAACTGGCCGGAGCCATCATCATGGGTACCGGCATGATCCCCGGCGCAGTGGCGAAGCTTGGCCGTTCGCTGGCAGTGATGATCGGAAAAACCAAGGGACTTCGCCATCCCAGCAAGCTGTTGTCTGACATGGTTCTTGGCGGAAACAATAAGCCCTTCAAGCCCGCCAGAACTGAGTGCGACTGGCTGACAAAGGATGAGGAGATCGTTGACCGCTATGTGGCTGATCCTCTCTGCGGGTTTATGTTCACAGCCGGGGCATTTAAGGATTTCTTTACGGTTATGGTGGAACTGGCGGAGCAGAAGGAGTTTGAAAAGATCCGCAAGAATTTACCCATTCTCATTACCATGGGTGAGGTGGATCCTGTGGGCGGTGCCAAGGCCGGAGAGGAGTTACGTCAGCAGTTTGAACAGCTGGGGATGAAGGATGTGAGTCTGGATATTTATCCCGGAGATCGCCATGAGATTTTGAACGAACTGGATCGGAAGACGGTCTACGGGGATGTTTTGAAGTGGATAGAGAAGCGGTAAGGTGACGATGATGACACTATCTCTCTTTTTTAAACAGCATCCCAAGGCAGCCATCGCTTTC
>JAFOFP010000049.1 GCA_017387285.1 Lachnospiraceae bacterium | reverse complement strand
GGCGTTACATTATTGTGACGCAGGTGAATATAACAGCCATAATCGCTGACTTGTCCCGTTTTGGAGGGATGAATCGCGCCGCCCTTGGCCTCCATCCTGCACACCATCTCATCAAATATACCTTTTATGATCTGGCGCTCACCCTGGGGATCAAAGCAGGTCATGAAAGGACCAACCAATCCGTTGGTCGCTGTTCCGCCGATGACCGGGGTTTTCTCCAGCAATATGGTTTTTGCTCCGCTTCTGGCACTGGCAATGGCTGCAACCACTCCGGCACAGCCGCCTCCACAGACAATTACTTCCCCTTTTTTTACCCGTTCAATCGTTCCCTGATAAATTTCCATACGACTCCTGTTCATCCTCTAATCCAAAATCAAACTATTCCAATTCAACCAGACACTCAATTTCGCAGGCAATTCCGCCGGGAAGCGTATTCACTCCGATGGCAGATCTTGCGGGAAGACCCTTCTCCTCGCCGAACAAGTCTCTCAAAAATTCGGAACCACCGTTTACCACCTGAGGCTGCTGTACAAAATCATCTGCGCTGTTTACAAAAGCAAGCACCTTGACAAAACGCTTAATCTTATTCAGATCTCCCGTTTTCGCATCAAGTATGGATAACAGGTTAAGCATACAGTTTTTCGCTGCCGCTCTGCCCTCATCCAATGTCAGATCAGCGCCTACTTTACCGAGATAATTCTCATCGCCAATAGCACATCCGCAGCCGGAACAATACAGAAACTTGTCTCCGAACTCCATTACAGGTGTATAAACACCACCCTTAGCCGGGGGCTCAGGCAGCTGAACTCCCATCTCTTTCAATACTTCGTAAACGTTTGCCATGACCATATCCTCCTTTTATTGGTGTTTTATTCGTTTTTGTGCAAATGGCTCTCCTTCGTTCACACACTTTTTGCCCTTGCATCAATATCAATGGTACGCTCCAACTGTCCGTTTCTGAATCCGTATACCTTTTCTGTCAGGTTGGTAACCACACATGCATGGTTGGGCACCACGGAAATCTTCTGACCGATCTGCAGTGGGATGATCCCTTCCGTTCTCAAAAATGCATGTTCTTCGTTCAGTGCATAAATTTCAATTTCCGGATAATCCACCACGTAGCCATATCCGCCCCGATAATGACATCTGTCGCTTGACATGGTCTTGGTTCCCATGTCACAGATCACTGTATGCTCGTCAGGCTTTGACACCACCGTTGTGATCACATTGAGGGCACACTGTTCAGGGGCAGCCAATCCCACATCAATCTGAGAACAATCGTTAAAGATGTAATGTCCGCTTCTGATTTCTGTGATCCCCTCCAGCAATTCCGGGTATTTGCCACTGTAGCTGGAGCCTGCGCTTAAACGTCTCATCTCAAACTCATGCTCCCGCAGGATCGAGGCGGTGCTGACCAGATCGTCCCGCTCTTTTTGGGAGAAGGCTTTGACATCCTCTGTATTATGACTGTCGTAGATCAATCCGCCGTAATACATCAGACCGATAATATGTATACCCTGATAATCCCGTATCTTCTCTGCGAACTCCAGCGTTTTTTGGCCGACGCCAAGGCCTCCCCGATTCAGACCGCCATCCACATCAATGAGAACATCAATGGTCTTTCCTTTTCCCAGGAAGTAATCGCTCAGCGCTCTTGCACCCTCTTCACTGTTGACAATCGTCGACACATAGGCCCGTCGGGATAAGGCATAAAGCCTCTCCAGCTTATCTTCACCGATCAACGGATAGGCGATAAAGATATCATCGAAGCCATGGTCTGCCATCACTTCGGCCTCACCCAGCTTTGCAACCGTAATCCCGCTGCAGCCGTTTTCCGCCTGCAATTTGGCAAAATAAACGGAGCGATGAGTTTTGATGTGAGGGCGATGATTGATGCCGTATTTTTTTGCCCCTGCAGCCATTTCCCGAATGTTTTGCTCTGCCACATCCAGCTCCACAACAACGGCAGGAGTGGGCAGTTTTCTCAACTGCTCATTCATCTTCATTCGTCCTTACCCTCCTGTTCCCCACATATGGTTTCTGATACTTTTCTGTATATCTCCACTGCCTTAAACAACTGGTCTTTCTCGACAAACTCGTCCACCGTATGTGCTTCCTTCAGACTTCCCGGACCGCAGATAACCGCCCTGATTCCGTGGTTTAAGAAGAAACACTGTTCGCAGAATGCACCGAAGGCCTGAGGCCCATCAGCCTTTCCGGTTACCTCTGCTATGATCGGAAGCATCAGCTCCGCCAGCTCATCTCTCGGATCCAGCTGCCCTCCCGGCAAATAAAAGTGCTTTTTCAGCTCGTAATTGCTGATATTCTCTCTCCTCATGACTTCCGTTAACAGATCAACCACATGCTCATGTTCCATATCCGGCAAAATTCTGAAGTCGGTAAGGATCTCCACCTCTCCGGGAATCACATTGTCTTTTTCATAGGCACTCAGCCTGGTAATCGCAATACTGGGGGGAGGCAGTATCTCATGCTCCCTGTTCAACATCTCTGAATTCAAATGGGTCAAACCACGTATAGCTTCGGCAGCCAACTCAATGGCCGTCCGCTCTGTGGGCCGAATGGCTGCATGGCCTGCGTTCCCCCGAATGCGGATATAGTCTCTGGAAACGCCTCTGTGGGCAACCGCAAGCAGAAGTTCTGTAGGCTCTCCGATGATGGCATAGTCCGGTTTTTGTTCAGCGGATACCTGCTCAAAATAATATCGCGTTCCAAGGTTATCACATTCTTCATCGGCCACACATAATATCTGTACTTTTCCCCGGGTAAGTTTTCCTTCTTCGATCAAGGAAATAACTGCTGTACAAAATGCTGCAATGGCTCCCTTCATATCGCAGCTTCCCCGCCCATACAATCTGCCGTCTTTTTCTGTCACGGAGAAGGGTGATACACTCCACTCTCCCACGGCGGGAACCACATCCAGGTGCCCGTTAAACATCAACGTCTTCCCGGGCTTTCCGGTATCAAATTCGGCAAGGAAGTTGGCTCTGTCTTCGGAGATTTCCTGCACCCGGCAGGGAATCCCATACTGATCAAAAACATTCTTCAGGTAAAGGGCCGCAGCCTTCTCGTTTCCCTTGGGATTGGTGGTATTTATTTTGATCAACCCTTCAAACAATTCATGCAACAGGCTTTCCCATTTCATTGTCCGTTCCGGCCTCACTTCCCATGTATTTATCTAAATCTTATCGTTCCCTATAGGGTTTGTCAACCATATTCGCCGCGGTGCAGATTCCTTCCGCCTGCATCCAGAATCATCCGTCCCTCACTCCAGGCCAGTTGCCCATTGACAAAGGTTTTCCACATTCCCTGCGCCAACTGCGTAGGATGTTGGAAGGTGGCAAGGTCTCTCACTTTCTCCGGCGAAAAGATGTTGATATCTGCAAAATATCCCTCTTTAATCATGCCACGACAAACGAGTTTCATCCGTTCTGCCGGAAGACTGGTCATTTTTCGAACCGCTTCCTGCATGGTGAGTACGCCTCGTTCCAGCACATATTCCCGGATAATCTTCGGAAATGCTCCGTACATTCGCGGATGGGGCGTATCCGTCTTTCCATAGATGGAATCGGAAATCACGCAGGAATAGGGTAATTTCGCTATCGTATCTGTATCTTCCCGGCACATGCTCATATTGATAATGGCGACTTTTCCGTTCTCGTCGTGTAATAGCCACGCCACAAAGTCTGCCTCCCGGGGAAAATGATACTCCTCTGTAATGTCAGAAACCATTTTACCCACAAATTTTTGATTATCTTTTTTGGTTACTCCGGAAATCATGATTTTGTCCCACCCAAGAGAGATGGCATAATTATCCCAGTCCCTGTAAGTGACATCCAATGCCCGGCCAAACTCCTCCACCCCTTTCCGGGTTCCCAATTTCTCCAGTGCCTGTTTCATATCTCCGGCAACAAAAGCAGGTGGAATCATGGTGGTCAATGCTGTTGATCCTCCCTGATAGGGATAGAAATCACAGGTCACATCCTGTCCGTCCTTTCGCGCTGTCTCGATCAAAGCGATAGCCCGATGGATTTCCTTTCTCCAATTGCTCATTCCACAGGATTTAAAGTGACTGATCTCCACCGGACATCCAACTCGTCTGCCAATCTCGATGACCTCCCTTACACTGTCCACCAGACTGTCACCTTCCCCTCGGATATGGACACAAAGCGGCACACCGTACTCCTTCAACGGTGACAGCATCCGAACATAGTCATCTACGGAATTGTAACATTCCGGCAGGTACATGATCCCCGCCGAAACGCCGACAGCTCCCCAGACCAATGCATCTTCTATGCAGCTGCAGGCCTTCGCCATCTCGTCGTCAGTAAACGGTGTGTCCGAAAATCCTTTTACCGCAGTCCTCACCGTTCCGGTTCCGATCATTGATGCCACATTAACCGGGAGTTTTCTCCTGTCCAACTCCCTCATGTACGTCTCAAAGGTGTGGATACCGGAATATGCCGTACCCATTACCGGTTCGGCAAAGGCTTCCATCTCCTCTCGTCTTACCTCATCCTCCGAAACAGGCACCATGGAGAAACCGCAATTTCCCACTACAACAGTGGTAATCCCCTGAGCAAGAAGCGGCACACCAAAATCGGTTCCGAAAAACGGGCGAATGTCACAGTGCCGGTGTATGTCAACAAATCCCGGCGTCACCATCTTCCCTTCCGCGTCCACAACCTCGACTTCGTCAGGGATTATCTTCGGCTCCGTTTCCACCCCGTGGCCTTTCCAAATTCTTTTGATCAATCGGTCTTCCACATAAATATTTCCGTGAAACGGATTTTGCCCGGATCCGTCATATATCAATCCGTTTTTGATCAATAATTTCGTCAAGTCACTCAACCCTTCACTAATTTCAGAATCTGTTCCTTAGTCTGCACACCCACTGCCCGGCGTACTTCCTTTCCGTCCTTCATCACCACCAGCGTCGGAATACTGGTGATCCCGAAGGCTCTGGCCAGATCCGGCTCCTCATCCACATTTACCTTCCCCACCAATACATGGGGATTTTCCTCGGCAACCGCCGCCACAGCAGGGGCGATCATACGGCAGGGTCCGCACCAGGTAGCCCAGAAGTCCAAAAGAACCGTCTTCTCGCTGTTCACCGCTTCCTGCTCAAAATTCGCCTTGGTCACATTTAATTCTGCCATGATATTCTCCTTTTCTTCGATTGACTTTTTGGTTATCCGTTTTTATCTTTCGCCCCGGAGAGTTCCCCTGTCAATCCTTCGATTTATAATACAACAGACAATGACAATATCCCTCAAACTCCGGATCGGCGATCTGCTCTCTGAACTCCTTACACATACACTTATTGTCCTCGCTGCGCTCCAGACGGCAGGGGCAATAACCGCCCTTCTGCTTCAGGCCTTCTCTGATCTGACTGACCATCTCTTTGTCTTCGTTTAATCTTACTGCCATGTTGTCACCCCATGAGATTTTTTCTTCTTCAGTATATCACAGGTATAATTATTATGCAATTTCTCAAAATATATATTGACAAAAAACTGCTGGCATGCTACTATAAAACAGTAAATAGGAATGATTACTATTTACGAAACATTTCATTCATCGGAGGTAAATTATGGGAAAGAATATTTACGCAGGAACTAAGACTGAAAAAAATCTTTGGGAGGCATTCGCTGGTGAGTCTCAGGCCAGAAATAAATACACCTACTTTGCTTCCGTAGCTAAGAAGGCAGGTTATGAGCAGATCGCTGAACTGTTCTTAAAGACCGCAGAAAATGAGAAGGAGCACGCAAAGCTGTGGTTCAAGGCTCTGGGCGAGCTGGGCAACACCGCTGAGAATCTGCTCCATGCAGCACAGGGTGAGAATTACGAGTGGACCGATATGTATGACCGTATGGCACAGGACGCTGAGGAGGAGGGCTTCCATGATCTGGCAGCTCAGTTCCGCGGTGTTGCAGCCATCGAGAAGTCCCACGAGGAGAGATATCGCGCACTGTTAAACAACGTAGAGACCAAGCAGGTATTTGAGAAGGCAGGCGTTACCCTCTGGGAGTGCCGCAACTGTGGCCATCTGGTTCTTGGTGAGAAGGCTCCCGAGCTGTGTCCTGTATGTAAGCACCCTCAGGCATACTTCGAGGTTCGCAAGGATAATTATTGATTCCGGTCTATGCCGGCATTATACTAATCAGGTGGGGCTGCGTTTCGCAGCCCCACCTAGTCAATTACTCACTTATTCTCAATATAGCTCAATTCATTGCAACACATATTAATCTGCATCACACCGGTAGCAGCCTTGCAGGCTTCGGTAGAAACGTAAAACACAAACTTCTCCCCGGGTCCAGTTCCACGCATCGTCACTGCACTTGTAAACACTCCGGCACTATGCGTTAGATCTCTGCTGTTTAACCGCACGTCAAAGCTACAACTTCCATTTTCATTTTGTTTAGTATTTACCAAAATCGTACCTGTCTCCGGCAAATCATATGAGCAGTCGAAACAAAAATACAATTGTTCATCTGACTCATTGGACAAACAAATTCTCTCCAGATAGATCGTCGTCGTATCCGTCTGATAAACTATCACCTCATTTTTCTCAAACGCATGACCCTCATCCGTATATATACTGTCCGGAAGCACATCTTTGGGGATAGATAGCGTAATATCCTTCTGCTTTTGCTCCGTGATCAGGTATCCCTCTTGATTGAAAATTTTACTCCGTGTAACCCTCTGGGGACTGGTCAAAAACGCCACAGCAACCACCGCGCAGGCCACAACCGCCATCAAAATCAATCCTTGTCCAGCTTTATGATAATTCAGCACATTGATGATCCGCCCCTTCACGCCCTGCTCTCCAAAGGCAATGGGACAAGCGGACACCCCTCTGCGAGGGACACTGCAGGATAATAATGCTTCTGCATATTCGGCTCTCTGCTCGGGCTGCAATTTACTGATCACCTGCTCATCGCAGGCACGCTCAATATCGCGGCACAACAACACATAGGCCAACCATAAGATCGGATTGAACCAATAAACCGAAAGAAGTAAAAAACCTGACGCCTTGATCTGATGATCGCTGCGGTAAATATGCTCCTGCTCATGGGCGATCACATGGGTCAGGATCTTCTCCGACAAATGAAACGGAAGATATATCTTCGGCTGACGAAACCCCAGTACAAAGGGTGACTTTGCGTATTCGCTGCAATAAATATTGTCTTTGACCTTAATTGCAGTGTTCACACGATATACAAGTCTCCAATAACTGAGCAATCCGTAGATGATCAGAAGCATCATTCCACTGAGCCAGACGATCGCCAATCCATCCGTCCAAGACGCTAACTGACCGACCGTAATCCTCTGTGTCAGAGCAGCATCCACCGCCGGACTTACCACTCGGTCGATCACATCAACCCCTGTATTAACCATCTGCCCCAACCCGTAAAGCTTGTCCGGAAGAATGCTCTGCTCACTTGGGATCAGGCTGAATGCACTCTCTATGGAAAACGGTATAATAAGACGTAATGCAACGATCCACCAGAACGTCAGCGTGATCTGTTTCGGCGCATTTCGAAATATCCGACGTAAAAGAATCGCCGCAAGTACGATCCAACTAGCCGAGATACTTCGATTCACCATACTCACAAATAAATCCCCCATATTACTCCCCTCTCCGATACCGGTCGATCATCCTCTGCATCTCATCGATATCCCTCTGTGAAAATCTCCGGTGTTTCGTAAACGCAGCGATAAATGCCGGCAAAGACCCCTCAAATTTCTTTTCTACCAGTTCATCGATCTCCGCAGCTTGAACGTCATCTTTTGTCACCAATGCGGTCACCACGGTGTTCTCATTTTTCAGCACACCGCGCTCCGACAATCGTTTGATCACCGTATAAGTGGTGGTTGGCTTCCAGCCAAGCTGCTCACTGCATAATCTCACCAGTTCACTGCTCTTGATGGGCTCATGCTCCCATAAAATGAGACAGAACCGATATTCACTCTCAAAAACCTTTGGTGTCTCCATACGCCCTCCTCTAATGTGTTAGAGTTTGTTTTCACTCTAACATATTAGAGAAGATTTGTCAAGAAAAACCGGCCATGTCAGATTACATAGCCGGTGGATTTTTTATAGCTGTTAAATGCAATATTGTTGCGTTTTCGAACTTGTGTTCTGTTATATTTTATGTTATAATGATCTCACGCAGCACTCATGCTGCCGGCAATCGTGTTACAGGGTGGTTGGCCTTCATTCTACATAGAATGGAGGTGATGCTCATGAAGGATGATTTTGATTTCAAGGATTTAATGTCCTTTGGAATGTTCCTCCTGGCGCTACTGACGTTCATCTACTTGATCTGTCACTAGAATAGCAAAACACCTTCCCTGTACATTGGCCCGTTAGGGAAGGTGTCTACTCTTTCAACTGGTCAACCACCCTGTGGCGATTGCCTTTTCTAATCATAGTATAGCAAATTTTCAGGAAATTTCAAGTGTTTGATGGAGGATTTATGAAGACTTTATATGTTTCTGACCTCGACGGTACACTGCTTCGCAGTGACATCCGCACATCCGATTATACCAACCGAACCATCAATCGTCTGGTAGCACAGGGCATGCTTTTTTCCTATGCCACCGCCCGCTCCTACATCACCTCCACCAAGGTTACACGCGGCTTGAATGCGGCCATCCCACTCATCGTATACAATGGAGCCATGGTCATCAACAACGTTTCCGGCCAGATTTTACTGTCCAACTTCTTTACGCCTGAAATCAGGTCACTTTTGCATGACCTTATCAATCATGACATTTATCCATTGATCTACTCTTTCCAAGAAGGCGCCGAAAAATTTACTTATATACGTGAAAAGTGTTCCCGCGGTATGTGCGATTTTATTGACTCCCGGAAGGGCGATCCCAGAGACCATCCGGTTAGCACTATTTCTGAACTGCTTGAAGGAGATCTTTTCTACATTTCCTGCATTGATGATGAGGATAAACTGGCTCCTTTTTACGCGAAATACAAGGATCAGTACCACTGTATATTTCACCGCGACGTCTACTCCAATGACCCTTGGTTGGAAATCATGCCCCTCGCCGCTTCCAAGTCCAACGCCATCCGTCAGCTAAAAGAGTTTCTACATTGTGACGGACTGGTGGTTTTTGGTGACGGTAAAAATGACATGGATATGTTCGAGATGGCAGACGAATGCTATGCAGTAGAAAACGCAGTGGATGAGCTTAAAAAAATCGCAACACAGGTCATCGGCAAAAATGACGACGACAGTGTTGCGAAATGGTTGGAAAAAAATTATACTTTCAGATAATTTTTCCTGCCCTCTTCGTAAAGATTTCTTCCTTCGCAGTCAATTATGACCACTAAAGGCATATCTTCTACATAAAGTTTCCTCAGCGCCTCCGCTCCCAGATCCTCGTAGGCAATCAACTCCGCGCTCTTGATGCACTTTGCCAGCAGTGCCCCTGCACCGCCAATGGCTCCAAAGTACACTCCGCTGTATTTCTTCATGGCTTCCACCACCTCAGGCAGACGAGCACCTTTTCCGATCATCCCTCTGGCACCCACGGACATCATGGTGGGGGCATAGGCATCCATACGGCCACTGGTGGTGGGCCCCGCTGAACCGATGACCTGACCGGGCTTGGCCGGGGTGGGGCCTACATAATAGATCGTCGCATCGGCGGGGTCAAAGGGGAGCTCCTCCCCTCGTGCCAGTGTCTCACACATCCGCTTGTGTCCTGCATCACGGGAGGTATAAATGGTTCCGGTGAGATAGACGGTATCTCCCGCATGGAGAGAACGGGCCAATTCTTCCGTCAAAGGAAGGGTAATATGTCTTTCCATCACAGTACCTCCGTCTTATGCCTGGTCACATGACAGCTGATATTCACCGCGCAGGGCATTCCCGCAATGTGGGTGGGCAGTGTCTCGATGTTCACACCCAGGGCAGTGGTCCTTCCGCCAAATCCCTGAGGCCCGATCCCCAGCTGATTGATTTTTTCCAGCATTTCCCGCTCCAGATCTGCGTAGAACGGATCGGAATGGGAGGACTCAATGGATCTCATCAATGCCTTTTTGGACAACAGTGCCGCCTTGTCGAAGGTTCCTCCGATACCGATTCCCACCACGATGGGCGGACAGGGATTAGGCCCTGCCTCCTCCACCACCTCCAGAATAAAGTCCTTGATGCCCTGCAGTCCGGCTGAGGGCTTAAACATGCGGATCGCGCTCATATTTTCACTGCCAAAGCCTTTCGGCCCCACGGTAATGGTCACCTTTTCTCCCGGAACGATCTCCGTGTACAGCATGGCGGGCGTATTGTCTCCGGTATTTCCTCTTCGCACCGGATCCTTCACCACAGACTTACGCAAAAAACCCTTGTCATATCCGCGGCGTACACCTTCGTTCACGGCTTCTGTCAGATCTCCACCCACCAGATGAACATCCTGCCCAATCTCCAAAAACACACAGGCCATACCGGTGTCCTGACAGATCGGCACATTCTCCTCGTCGGCAATCTCAAAATTGGCAATAATATTGTCCAGAACGCCCTTGGCAATCTCTCCGTCCTCGCAGGCCCGGCAGGTTCTGATCCCGCACTTTATATCCTCCGGCAGGTGATTGCAGGCCTCAATACAGAGCTGTTCGATGGTCTCGGTGATCAGGCTTACATGTAATTCCCTCATCTGTTCTCCCTCTCAATCAACGTTCTCACTCCACGATGGTAATGCTTCCCTTTATCCGCGTAATCTCCATGGTTCCATAAGCTTCACCGATAAATGAATAAATATTACCTTCCACCGTGTCTGATATATGCCGGCTGATAAACACCAAAAAGCTACCTTTATCTTTGACACTGGCAAGTGTGATCTTCAGATCCCGCTTGGAGTCCTCGACCTTAAGCCAGCTATCCACCTCGCCTTCGGCTGCAGCTTCTGTTTTCACAAATTCCCCAGTGTCAAAATTGTACTCAAACCAGGAAAAATAACCGTCACGGAAACTGTATTCAATGGCCACATCATCCATTTTAGTTACGCTGTCTGCGATATCCGCTTTGAGAAACATCGCCCAATTCACATAGTCGAGGCGCTGAAACTCACCAAAGTTATTATAGAGAGGTCCATTCGTAGCCGGACGAATTTCAAGATAGTCCTGCCAGTTTTCCAAGGAAAGTTCAATGACCGCCTCTTTTCCCTTCGCAACCTTTGCCAAATCCGAAAGGAATTCAGGATTAGCCCCGAACATTCCGCCGTCTCCACCTGATATTTCCACAAACGCCAACATGATGTCATCACCGTCTTTAACAATCTCAAAAACAGCATCGCCCATGCCTGTGCTTTCGGAAACAATAAGCTTATTTCCGTTTATTTTCCATCCGGAGGCCACCCAAAAATCCTGAGAATCGTTCTCGCTCTTACTTCTGGACATTAATATTTTATCTTCCTTAAAAATGTAAAAGCGTTCTTGATCAAATGCAGACTGATATACCCCCATGAATTCTTCATCGGATATGATCGGCTCCTCCACAGGGGGATCCGTTTCCTGTTCTTCTGTCGCCTCTGTCTTTGCTTCTGTCGTCTTTTCTGCTTTCTCTGTGGTCACCGCGTCCCTGTTTTCATTTGTATCACCGTTATGTCCACACGCGGCCAGCAATAAACACATTATCGCTGCCATTAGCACAGATAAAATCCTTTTCATTTGCATTGCTCCTTTCACTGTATAAGAATTACAAGCTCTCTTCCGCTAAAGAACTATCTTCAAAATGGTCACCTGGCACCAATTAACAGTTTGACATTTTTCGTTCTTCCTATATAATATAGATGAATGTTTTTACTCAGCATTCAACCCTTTTCGCACGATCGGTGCGATCAAAAGTGCCACTCCGGTTCCGATCAGCGCGGTAAACAGCTGTGGCCAGGAAAACATGGTACTGAACGTCGCCACCTGAGGGGCCTTGAGGGGAAGGACACTGCAAAGCACCTTCACAACGATCAGGTACAAAGTCAAAAATTTGCACACCGAGGCTGCTGCCCATGCGATCACAGTTTTCCAATGGCTCAGCTTATGACCCTTGGTTAACGCCCAAAGGACCACGACCAGAACCACGTTTCCGACAGCGATGGCCGGGACGATGGCGATGAGTTGAGGCCCTATCCCCAGCATAAATGCAAAGAACGGTGATAATGCGGCCACCGTCACTCCGCTCCACAGACCCACAGTGAGCACAGACAGCGCCAGCACTGTATTGACAAAAGAACCGGTCACGATCTGCCCCCAGCTTTTTGTCACTGCCTGCAGGACAATGAGTAATGCGATCAGCATCGCTGTTTCGGTTAACCATAATGTTTTTTTCTTCATCACAACACACTCCATTTCTACTACAGATATCACACCTAATTATGAATAAATGCATCGCATTTGTCAAGACACAGGAGGTTTTATTTTATGCGCGGAATCCCTTCACTGATTACCGACATCCGTAAAAAAGTATTTACCGAGGTTGCCCGTATGGCCTATGAAGGCGGCGATTACTCTAAGGTAGAGGATCTTCCCTATGTGATCGTCCCCGGTGACAGCCCCTTGCACCGCGAGTCCATTTTCCTCGAGAGAGCCATTGCCGGTGAGCGTGTTCGTCTGGCCATGGGTCTGTCCCTGCGTCCTGTCCAGACCCGTACGCTGATGACTGACGGAATGGACCATGCTGCCATTGCCGAGCAGTATTACGAGCCTCCGCTGGTCAACATTATTCCCTATGCGTGTCACGCCTGCCCTCCCAATCAGTATCGGGTGACCGAGAGCTGTCAGAACTGTCTGGCCGCATCCTGTCAGAAGGTATGCCCCAAGGGTGCGATTTCTTTCGTCAACGGAAAGAGTTACATTGACCCCGAAAAATGTATTAAATGCGGCAAATGTCAGAAAGCATGCCCCTACCACGCCATCATCCATCTGGAGCGCCCCTGTCAGGCGGCCTGCGGTATGGATGCCATCGGCATGGATGAAAACGGAAAAGCCGTGATCAACCAGGATAAGTGTGTTTCCTGCGGTCAGTGTCTGGTCAGCTGTCCCTTCGGTGCTATCGTGGACAAGGGTCAGATTTTCCAGGTTATTTCCTCCATTTTAAAGGGAGATAAGGTTATCGCCATCGTGGCCCCCGCCTTTATCGGACAGTTCGGTAAGGCCTCCACTCCTGAGAAGTTCACCACCGCCATGAAAATGCTGGGCTTTGACAGTGTAGTTGAGGTAGCGATCGGTGCCGATGTATGTACCATCGAGGAAGCAAAAGATTTCATGGAGAATGTTCCGGAGCATCACAATTACATGGCAACTTCCTGCTGTCCCGCATGGCATTCCATGATTCATAAATTGTTCCCCAGCGAGACGAAAAATATTTCCATGACTCTCACTCCCATGGTCTTCACTGCCAGACTCCAGAAGCGCATCCATCCCGGCTGCAAGGTGGTATTCGTTGGTCCCTGTGCCGCAAAGAAGCTGGAGGCCATCCGCGAGGACATCCGTTCCGACGTTGATTTCGTTCTGACCTTCGAGGAGTTGATGGGTATGTTCCAGGCAAAGGAAATTGATTTCGAGACGATCCCCGAGGGTGACTCCATGAAGGAGGGTACGGCTTCCGGACGTGGTTTTGCCGTTGCCGGCGGTGTAGCAAAGGCCGTTGCCGATGTGATCCATGAAACGCATCCCGATGCGGATGTAAAGATTGCCAGCGCTCAGGGTCTGAGAGAATGCAGAAAACTGATGCAGCTCGCAAAGGCGGGAAAATACAATGGCTATCTGTTGGAAGGTATGGCTTGTCCCGGAGGCTGTGTTGCCGGCGCAGGTACACTGCTCCCCGTAGAATTGGCTTCCACCGTCGTTGGCCGTTATCAGAACGAGGCCGATGAGGACAGCCCTCTGAACAGCAACTACAAGGATGTGGGAAAACATCTGAACAAATAATTTTTCTGTAGGAGACACGTTATGTGTAATATTGCAGGATATGTGGGCAGCCGGCCGGCTGCCCCGATTTTACTCGACATGATGAAACGACAGGAAGGTTTTGCCGGCGGCTATTTCTCCGGAATGGCAACTATTCACGACGGCAGGCTCTATCACGCAAAACTCACCGGCGATGTCGCCAGACTGGAAAGTCTCACCGACGTCGCGTCCTTTCCCGGAACCATCGGTATCATTCACAGCCGCTCAAACAGCGGCGGCGGTGACAAGTGGGCCCATCCTTTTACCCGAAGCAAAAACGGACAGGTCACTGAGGCTTATATTGCCAATGGCGGTTTAGGTTGCTCCAAGCCGCGCCTTCCCGAGTATTGTCAACTTGGTCAACGCTTAATGGATGAAGGATATACCATGCCCTCCCGCGACAACGTGCCCAATACCATTTACCCCACCCTTGCAGATGGATCGGTCATTCATATGAGTGATATCATGTGTCAGTTGATCGCCCGCAATCTTGATCGTGGCCGCAATGTAGTTGACGCCATGACAGAGGCATTCTGCGAAATGCCCAGTGAAATTGTTGGCCTTTTGCTTTCCCTGTCTTCTCCCGAAGCGATTACCTGGTCCAGAATCAATCTGCCTCTGTTTGTGGGCTTTGCCTCCCATGGCGCTTATCTTTCCAGCACACCTCTGGCCTTCCCTGAGGATGTGGAGCGTTTTTCCCCTATGGCACCCTGCTCCTCCGGTCAGGTATATCCGGACCATTTTACCTCCTACCCTTATGAAGTCGCACCTTACTCGGTGGCTCCTATTACTCCGGAGATTCGACAGCGCGCATATGATCAGGTCCTCCGTGATCTTCGCTCCGGTCCTAAGCCGATAAAGGAAATATGGGCAGCTCTCATCCCGCTGTTTGACCCGGCAGACTGCTGCCAGCGCCAGATTTTGGCCTATGATGTTTTATACTCCATTGGGAAAGATTATCCGCTGACTATCCATTCCGTACCGGTTCCCGGTGCTGCCGATGGGTTGACAGCACCCAAATTCACCTTATCCATACCATAAGCATCAGAAAACGGGCTGCCGCAGCAGCCCGTTTCATTATTTCACTCTGTATACACAAGCTTCCTCATACCAATCTTTTGGCTCCGGCTCCTGCGCCGGGTGACCAATGTAGATAATATTCAGTGCGATTCGCTTATCGTCAATCCCCAACAATTCTCTCACCCGTTTTTCCGGTTTCCTCTGGGGATACATTCCGCACCACACTGCACCAAGCCCCAAATCGGTGGCTCTCAGCAGAATATTTTCGGTGGCGGCACTGCAATCCTGAATCCAAAAATCAGCCATGTTCAAAGGCAATGCCCGCTTCAGATTTCCGCATACCACAATCGCCAGCGGTGCAGATATCTTGGTAAACCGGGATGCTGACTGAAAAGCCTTCAACATTTCCGGATTGGTAACCACATAAAACTCCCACGGTCTCTTATTGCAGGCGATGGGACCACTCATGGCCGCGTGAATCAGCTCATTGATCTGTTCCTCTGTGACAGGCTCCTCCGTAAACTTACGGACACTTCTCCGCTTGAGCAAAGCCTCTTTTACTTCCATCGTCTCATACCTCCATTAAAACAACCACCGTGTTTTATCCCCGTCCTCACTCGGAAATCATGCCAGATTTTTCGGTCCAAAACCAAGTGTCAGCAGCTCTCCAAGCTTCATCTCCGTCCATTTATCCTCACTCTGCACCAACAGCACCGTCAGTTCATCTCCGCCAAACTCATAAAGTGCCTGTCGGCAGATCCCGCAGGGTGAGGTGAGGGGAAGCTCCGCCGACACATCCAGATCCGCATTTCCTCCGCATACAGCAATCGCCTCAAACTCCTGCGCACCTTCGCTGACTGCCTTGAACACGGCAGTGCGCTCTGCACAGATCCCGGCGCCGTAGGCTGCATTTTCCACATTACATCCGGTAAAAATCTGCCCGTCTGTGGATAGGATCGCCGCACCCACATAAAACTTTGAATACGGGGCATAGGCCATACGTCGGGCACTGATCGCCGCACGAGCAAGTTCCTTGTAATTGTTCATAAAAACTCCATTCCTTGCTTTTATCGTATAAGTCTAACGGATTGCTCCTATTCGTTGTCGGGAGACTTATACGATAGCCTCCAGTGCAATCTTCATCATATTGGTGAAGCAAGTCTGTCTCTCCTCCGGAGTGGTGATCTCCGGTGCCACAAAGCTGTCGGAAATGGTCAGGATACAAGCTGCCTTCTTGCCCAGAACATTTGCATTGTGGAACAGGGCAAAGCTCTCCATCTCAACACATACGCAGCCACGCTCATCCCGAAGCTTCTCCCAGTAGGTAGGGCGCACGCCGTCGTCCTCACGATAAAATACATCGCTGGAATGGGTATTTCCCTCGATCACAGGAATGCCCAGCTCCTTCGCAGCACTGCGCAGATTCTCCACCAGCCCTTCATCGGGATAGGTGATATCCTTGTCATATCCATTCTGCACCTTTGCGTAGGTGGACTCGCTTACCGCTCCGGTCACCAGTACCACATCATAAATCCTCGCATCCTTACTATAGCTGCCGGCACTGCCCACGCGGATAATCTTCTCCACATCATACTGTGAGAATAATTCATAGGAATAAATTCCCACGCTGGGGATGCCCATGCCGTGACCCATGACGGTGACAGGCTTTCCTTTATAGGTTCCGGTGTACGCCAACATACCGCGAACCTCGTTTACCAGCATGGCATTCTCCAAAAAGTTGTCAGCAATAAATTTCGCTCTCAGGGGATCACCCGGCATCAAAACAGTCTTCGCAATCTGTCCTTTTTTCGCTCCATTGTGTGGTGTAGACATAATCTTTTCCTCCATCTTCATCGTTTATCCGCCCATACATCCGCGGACTATTTTCTATTTTCACTCTGCAATCAAGTTGCAAAGCTTACCGTACACTTCCAGGTTGGTCCGCTCCAGTGTAACCGGTGTGATGGAAATGATCCCCTCCATCACTGCATCGATGTCATATTCGCCTCCCGGCACCGGCTCATACAGACGAGGTCCCAGAGGAATAGACACTAAATTCTCTCCCGCCTTCTCATGTGCATCTCCGTAGCGGAATTTTCCCTGCTTTGTGATCCGGATACGCCCATCGGGGTTCTCAGGAATATTGATATTGTAAAAATCATTCAACGCAAACAGATCATGTTTCACAATGTAATCGTAAATCCTATCCATTTGAGAAACCGCTCTGTCGTAGTAGGACATCTTTGACGAGAGTGCCAATGCCTTGACGCCTTGAAATACTGCTTCTGTCGCCGCACCTGCCGTACCGGAATACATAAGCTCTGCCCCAATATTCAATCCACGATTAATCCCCGACAGTACCAGATCGAATTTCTCACCCAATGCGTTCAATCCGTATCGCACACAATCCGCGGGAGTGGAATCCACCGCGTAAGCTCTGATCCCCTCCGCAAGATCTCTCTCCTCCACAGAAAAGAATTCCTTCAGCAAAACGCTCTGGCTCTTTCCGCTCTGCTCCACCCTGGGTGCAACCACAACCACTTCTCCCAGTTTCCGAGCCCATTTTGCCAACTGCAAAATAGCGGGTGCTTCTATTCCGTCATCATTTACGATCAAAATTTTCATTGCCGTTTCTCCTTGTCTCTCCGCTATATTCTTTCGTCCGGGCGACAATCGCCGATCCCCTCTATGATTTCACCTCTGTTCGGCTAAAATCTTATCAACACAGCTCTCGCCGTAGAAATCCGCACTCACTCCCAGGTAATCACAAACAGTGGAACCGATGGCAGAAAAGCTCTTGACCGTTCCCAGATCAACCCCTGCCTTTACCGCAGCACCGAATATCAACCACGGCACATACTCTCTGGTATGGTCGGTGGTCTTTGTATAGCCGGGATCACAGCCGTGATCCGCGGTGATCATCAGCACATCCTCCGGCTTCATCGCAGCCATGAACCGTTCCAGGAACCGGTCAAATTGCGTCAATGCCTCTGCGTAACCGTCAATATCTCTGCGATGTCCGAAATCTGTGTCAAAATCCACCAGATTGATGAAACAAAGTCCCTCGAAATCCCGGCTCAGCATCTCATAGGCGATCTCCATGCCGTTGGCATTGCTCTTGGTTCGGTTGCAGTCAGTCAGGCCCACACCGTTGAAAATGTCATAAATCTTGCCCACCGCAATGGTCTCCAATCCCTTTTCCCGAATCAGATCCAGCATGGTCTTCTGCGGGGGATCAATGGCATAATCATGGCGGTTGGATGTGCGCTTAAAGTTTTCCGGACTGTCTCCCACAAAGGGTCTGGCAATCACTCTTCCTACCCCCAGCTCGCCCACCAGCAGCCTTCTGGCAATCTCACAATACTCATATAACTGAGGCACCGGAACCAATTCCTCGTGGGCTGCGATCTGGAATACACTGTCTGCACTGGTGTAAACGATCAATGCTCCCGTTTTCAGATGCTCCATTCCATAATCTACCAATACCTTAGTACCGGAGTAAGGCCGGTTGCAGAGGGTTTTTCTGCCGGTGGCCTTCTCGAAGTCTGCGATAAACTCCGCCGGAAATCCCTCCGGGAAGGTAGGCATGGGATGCTCCCCGATAATGCCGCCGATTTCCCAGTGGCCGGTGGTGGTATCCTTACCCACGCTGATCTCCTGCAGACGACCGTAAGCACCCTCCGGCGCGGTTTCTGCTTCACCGCAGGTCACTCCTTCAATATTGAATAATCCCAATTTCTTCATATTGGGAATAGCCAGCCTGTCGCTGGTGGCACAGGAAGCCAACGTATTTGCACCTGCGTCACCGAAATCTGCGGCGTCGGGGGCTGCCCCAATACCAAAACTATCCAAAACAAATAAAAATACTCGTTTGCTCATGCTTGTTGCACCTTTCCGCGTTTGTCGCTGTTATACGGACAATTATTCATCGCAGACACGTTGCTTTTTGCGCTTCACTGCGCCGCCTATTAATATCGATTTTGCCTCCATCAAACCGGGTCGGACAAAATCGATATAGCTATGCTCGTTCAGCTCGCAAAAACCTGCCTATCGTCTGCTTATGAATTAATTGTCCTATTATTTCCGACAAACGCTGCCATGTTTCACTTCGCATATGCAGATTAATTACCGTCACAAAGCTGAATCTTCCTCTGAATGGTATTTCTCCTGCACAATCATTTATTTTCAATTTTTATCTTCCCGGATCAGCTCTCTCACCGCTTCCACCGCCACCTTGATGGCTGTCTCGGTGTCATGTACCTGGATGTCCTCCAAGCCCAGCTCACGGCGGGTCTGGTTTGCCAGTACCGCAAGAACGGCTCCGGTGCGGACACGGCGGACGGATCCAACGATGAACAGGGTGGAGCTTTCCATCTCGCTGGTCAGAGCTCCGCATCTGATCCATGCGTTCCACTTGGATTTCAGCTCGTAGCTCACCGGCATGCTGTCGGGATCGTGCTGTCCGTAGAAATTATCCTTACACTGAACCACGCCGGTGTGGGTACGACAGCCCAGCTTCTTTGCCGCAGTGCGAAGGGCTGCCACTACATCAAAGTCAGCAACCGCAGGGTACTCGATGGGAGCATATTCTTTGGACGTACCATCCAGACGGATCGCTCCGGTAGCCACCACGATGTCACCGCCCAGAACCTCCGGCTGCATCCCGCCACTGGTGCCTACCCGGATGAAGGTGTCTGCTCCGCAATGGATGCACTCCTCGATGGCGATGGCCGCACTGGGACCTCCGATGCCCGTACTGCACACGCTGACCGGCACACCCTCCAGGGTTCCGGTGTAAATCGTATATTCACGATTGGCCGCAACCAGCTTGGCATCGTCAAAATAGTTTGCGATCTTCTCGCAGCGTCCCGGATCCCCGGGCAGGATCACATACCGGCCGATATCGCCGGGACGGATCTTTAAATGAAATTCCTCGTTAGGTGAATATGCTGTTGCCATGGCTGGTCTCCTTTCGACTATCCTAAGCTTATATTTCCTTATCGGAACCAAACATATTTGGCTCTTACTTCATATTATCGGTAAAAAACTTCGTACTCCGGCAGTGCTTTCCACTCCTCTGTCTCCATCAGAAAATTTCTGATCTGCCTAAATACATCAACAAAGGCTGTCGCCCGGTCATTATATCCCTTCGGCGTACCCCCTGCAATATTGGGACAGGAGATGACATACTCTTTCCCCTTGGCGAACACCTGTATCTCCCAAGTCACGGATGGTGTTTGATACACTTTGGACTCAGACTTCGGGTCATTGAACGGATCGTACTCCTTCGGATACGCGTTCAAATTCAGACTGCTGATGAGACCATAAATCATCTGCATCTCATCCTCATCCAGTGTCAATGTGGTAATATACTTTTCCGGAGTCTTGGTGTCGGTGGTTTTTACCAACTTGCCGGTCTGACTGTCATAGGAACTGATTCCGTAGACACCCCAGATCAGAGAGAACCGAAAGTCCTCGGGCAGCCGAACCGACTCCGTCTCTTTTCTTCCCATCTCATTCTTTTCCGTTTCATTGATACCAGTCTTCCCACAGCCGGAAATCAACAAACAGAGCGATAAAAGTAAAGCTGTCAAACATCGTTTGATCATGATCTTCTCCCCCTCCATCAAACGTCTGCCTGCGCAGTTGCTTAGTTCATCACATTCCCCTATATTATATCATAACTGATCCCGGTTTTACAATACCATCACCTCTGCCGTAATATAAATTTAATACTTCCCCCGGCCCTTTATCCCACTAACTTATTGACAAATCCGCCAATTTTTTCTATACTCAATTCATAAACGGGACGCATACTACTTAATACAGGATATCGGCAGGAGGCAGTATGACCCCTGCATTTTTTGTTATAAACAGCGAATTAAATCTTCTGGAGGATAACCAAATGAGAGCTATGTTTTTGAAACGTTTATTTTGCCTGTTTCTGGCTATAATGATGGTGTTTTCTGTTTCCGGCTGTTCCGATAAAGGTACCCAGACCCCCGATGAAACCTCCGGCACTCCGTCAAACAAAGAAAATATTGTCAATATTGCAGTTACCGATCCGGTGGGTACCGTCAATCCTCTTCTTATGGATGCCACGGAAATCGTAAAATATTCCAGCTCCCTGCAGTTTCTTCCGCTGTGTGACTTAAATGCGAATCTGGAGTTTGAGCCAATGCTGGCTTCCTCCATCACCACCGAGGATAACATTCACTTTATTGTCAAGATCGATGAGAATGCCAACTGGTCCGACGGCACCCCTGTGTCCGCCGACGATCTGGTGTTTACGGTGCTTCGCTACGCCAGTCCTCTGATCGCCAACACCTCCATGCTCCTCTATGCCTTCGAGGGTGTAGGAGATGACGGCTGGGTTGAGGAAGGCGCCACAGAGATTTCCGGCGTGACCGCTCTGGATGCCAAGACCGTACAGTTTACCGCCAAGTATCCCATGTCCCTGACTACCTTCCAGAACTCCTACGGTCGCTATATTCTCACCGTTCCCAAGCATATTCTGGGAGAGGTTCCCGAGGCAGATCTCCCCTCTTATGCATGGTTCAACGCCCCCACTGTGGTAAACGGACCCTATCAGTTGGTTAGCTATGATCTGAACCATTATCTGTCCTACACCGCAAATAAGTCTTATTTTAAGGGTGATCCTAAGATCGAAAAGCTGAATATCCGTGTGGTTGCTGCCAGCCAGCTGCTGACCGGACTTACCACCGGTGAGATCGATTTTCTGCCTCCCACCATGGCTGCTGTCCTTCAGGAGGATTATGCCTCCATTCAGAATCTGTCCGGCGTGACCGCTTCCTTTGGAAAGCCGGTGACCCATCAGGCTATGTATATCAACACCCAGCGCGTGGATGCCCGTATCCGTCAGGCGATCCTGTGTGCCATCGACCGCGAGATGATCGTGACTCAGCTCCTGGGCGGTGCCGGCGAGGTGGTTGACGGTTTCCTCTCCACTGCCAGCCCTTTCTACAGCGACGCTGTTGTTCCCGTATCCTTTGATCCCGAGAAGGCGAAATCTCTGGTAGCTCAGGCCGTGGCTGACGGCTGGGATGCCGACAAGGAGCTGATCCTCAATATCAACAGCGGTGACACCACGTTCAATCATATCGCTGCCGTTATCCAGCAGCAGTTAAGTGATGTGGGCATTAAGGCCAAAGTTACCCCTATGGATCTGTCCTCCCTGCTGACCGCAGCGGGAAATCATGAGTGCGATATGTTTGTGGTTCAGTATTCCTACGCGCCGGTAGATCCCTACCCGGATGCTGCATGGATCCTGACCGCCGACGGTTGGACCCGGTATCAGAACGATGCCATCGACGAGGCACTGGCCGGGACACAGCTTACCAGCGACATCTCAGAGATTGCTGCCTGCTATGAGACCGTTGATCTGGCCGTACAGGAGGATGTTCCTCTGATCTCCCTCTATGTGATCAGAGCCCTCGGTGCCGTCAGTGATCGCCTGATCAATGCGGCTCCCGATGCCTATGGAAGTTTTAACAACGTGCATTTGTGGGAAATTGCGAAATAAGCATTTCGGCGTCTTTATCACTAAGCAAAAACCAGGGCGCCTACTAAGAAACGAACAACGACTTCCTATCAAGGAGGAACCACTTTGAAACATCTCTTAGATGTACAAAATCTATCCGTCGCCTTTCGCGGCGATGACCGCAGGGAACGGACTGTGGTGGATCGTGTCTCTTTCCATGTGAATCCCGGCGAGATCCTCTGCATCGTCGGCGAGTCCGGCTGCGGCAAAAGTGTGACCGCTCTGGCCATTATGGATCTGCTGAGCCGCAACGGCCGCATCACCGAAGGGTCTGTGCGCTTTGACGGCCGTGAGTTGATCGGCATGACTGCCGGGGAGATGGATCAGATTCGCGGCAGTAAGATGACCATGGTCTTTCAGGATGCCCTGACCAGTCTGAATCCGGTATTTACCGTGGGCAGACAATTGACCGAATCTCTGCGTGTTCATCAGGGCTTAGACAAAAAAGAGGCTGCAAAACGAGCAGTGACCTTATTGGAAAAGGTCGGACTTCCCGATCCGGCAACGATGATGAAGAAGTTTCCTCACCAGCTTTCCGGCGGTCAGCGTCAGCGGGTGATGATCGCCATTGCCCTATCCTGTGACCCCAAGCTTCTGATCGCCGACGAACCCACCACCGCTCTGGATGTTACGATCCAGTCCCAGATCATGTCTCTCACCAGAGATTTGATCCACGAATTGAATATGTCTATGATCCTGATCACCCATGACCTTGGCCTGGTGGCCGAGATGGCTGATCGGGTTATTGTTATGTATGCAGGTCAAATTGTGGAGACCGCAGACGTCTACTCTCTGTTCCACACTCCTGCTCACCCTTACACAAAGGCTCTCATGGGTGCAGTCCCCAGCATTTATGATTCTTCGGATCGCCAGCTGGCCTCCATTCGGGGAACCGTCCCCGAAAATTATACCGAGCTGTCCGGCTGCCGCTTTGCGGATCGCTGCGACCATGCCTGCGAAGACTGCCGGAGTGGTGCGAAGAGCGAAGGTACCTTTTCCGTCTCCGCAGAACACACTGTCCGCTGTATTCTCTATGCTCCCGAAAGCGACAAGGAGGTGACCTCCTGTGTCTAATCAGTTGATCGTAGAAAATTTGGTAAAATATTATCCCATAAAGGACGGGATCATTCCCCATACCATCGCGGAGATCAAAGCCGTCGATGGTGTCAGCTTTTCCATCGAGGAAGGCACTACGCTGGGTCTTGTCGGTGAGTCCGGCTGCGGAAAATCCACCATCGGACGCCAGATCGTGGCGCTGGAAAAGCCCACATCCGGCAGCATATTCTTTGAGGGAGAGGATCTCACTCAGATGACAGCCTCCCGGCTTCAGGAAAAACGAACCAATCTTCAGATGGTGTTTCAGGATCCTTACTCATCTCTGAATCCCCGAAAGAAGGTATTTCATATTCTGGCGGATCCCATGATCCATCACCACATCTGCACCAAAGAGGAAGCTCCTTCCAGAGTGGACGAGCTTTTGGATATGGTGGGACTCAACCGTTCCGCAAAGGATCGCTTCCCCCACGAGTTTTCCGGCGGACAGCGTCAGCGCATCGGTATTGCCCGGGCATTGGCCTTAAATCCCCGCCTCATCGTGCTGGATGAGCCGGTCAGCGCACTGGACGTTTCCATTCAGGCACAGATCCTCAATCTGCTGAAAAACCTGAAAGCCAAACTGGGATTGACCTACCTGTTTATTGGACATGGTTTGGGTGCAGTCCGCTATATCAGCGACCGGATCGCGGTCATGTACATGGGAAAAATCGTGGAATTGGCCGATGCCGATACCCTGTTTACCCATCCTCTCCACCCTTATACCAAGGCACTCCGGGATGCCGCACCGGTTCCCGATCCAACGCTGCGAGACCGTAAGTCTTCCGCTCTGACCGGAGAGGTCGGCAGTGCAATGGATATCCCTTCCGGATGTCGGTTTAAAAACCGCTGTGTTCACGCCTGTGCAGGTTGCAGCGCGGTGAATATGGAGCTGATCGAAGCGGAACCGGGGCATTTTGTGGCGTGTCCCTATGCACTTCGTTTTGCAGAAACACCAAAATCAGCAAAAGGAGGCGCAGAACATGTTTAAGTATATTGTCAAACGCATCCTGATCGCCCTCCCTGTTTTACTGGGTATCACCATGATCGACTATGGCATCATGTGTCTGGCGGGCAACCCGCTGGAAATGATCGCCGGCCCCCGTGTGTCCATGGAGGCTCTGGAAAATAAGGCCATCCTTCTGGGACTGGATAAACCTTTTTACATCCAATATCTGGTCTGGCTGGGCCAACTCCTTCAAGGTAATCTGGGCACTTCCATGAAAAGTTACCTGGAGGTCTCCGACATGATCGGCTCCCACATCGGTCCTACCCTTCTCCTGATGGGTACCTCTCTGATCGTGGGACTTGCCATCGCCGTTCCTGCCGGTATTTTCTCTGCCATTCATCAGTACAAAAAGAGAGATTACGCTGTGGTGACCCTTTCCTTCGTCGGCATGAGCATTCCGGGCTTTTTTCTGGCGTTGATGTTAATCTATCTGTTTACTGTCCGGCTGGGCTGGCTGCCCTCCGGCGGCATGACCACCCTGGGCACCGACGGTGGTTTCCTCGATGTGGTTCTCCACATGATCATGCCGGTCACCGTATTGGCCGTCTCCATCGCCGGCTCCAACATTCGCTACGTCCGCAGTGCCATGCTGGAGATCCTTCAGTCCGATTATCTGCGTACTGCCAAGGCAAAGGGTATCGGCCGACGCCGTGTCATTTTCAAACACGCTCTGCGAAACGCCTTGATCCCCATTATCACCGTGATCGGCATGCAGATTCCGACTTTATTCGGCGGTTCCATTATTGTGGAAAAAATTTTCTCCTGGCCCGGTCTTGGTCTCATGACCATGAATGCCATTCTGGGCCGTGACTATCCGGTGATCATGGGTGTTTGCTTGCTGTCTGCCGTGGTAGTTTTGGCCGCCAATCTGATCACCGATATTCTGTACGCGCTGGTGGACCCCACCATTTCGTACCATTAAGGAGGGCCTATGTTGAAATTAAAACCGGTAAACATTCCCTCTTCACCTGCCGACACCTACAACCGGCAGATCCTCAGACGGTTTCTCAAGCATCGTCTGGCCGTGGTCAGCCTGATTTTTCTTGGACTGATCGTCCTGTTGGCGATCCTTGCTCCTGTGATCGCTCCCTATGATCCCAATCGGATCACCGGCGGATTTTCACAGGCTCCCAGCTACGAGCACTGGCTGGGCACCGACCAGTCAGGCAGAGATGTACTTAGCCGACTGCTGTATGGCACCCGCATTTCCCTGTTGGTGGGCTTCATGGCCACCCTGATCTCCACCGTCATCGGTGTGATCCTGGGTCTGCTCTCCGGCTATTTCGGAGGCTGGCTGGACATGGTGATCATGCGCATCACCGATATGGTCATGTCTTTCCCCTACATTTTGCTGGTACTGGTGGCCGCAGCTATTTTTGAGCCCGGTCTCGTCAATATCATTCTGATCCTCGGCTTTGTGGACTGGCCCGGCGTGGCCCGACTGGTTCGCGGAAATGTTCTGGCCCTCAGAGAAACCAACTTCGTCAAAAGCGCTGAGGTTGCCGGAATGCCCAAGGGGTACATCCTCTTCTCCGAGATCCTGCCCAATACGGTGGCTCCCATTCTGGTCTACGCCACCTCTGTATTTGCCCTGTCTATCCTGGATGAGGCGGCTCTGAGCTATCTGGGTATGGGTGTCACACTGCCCACCGCCAGTCTGGGCAATATGTTAAACGGAGCGGAGTCCATCACCATCCTTACCTCCAAGCCCTGGCTCTGGATCCCGGCGGGATCACTGATCATCCTGTTGGCGCTATCCATCAACTTTATCGGCGATGCATTGAGGGATGCGGCAGACCCCACGTCGACAAAATAAACCACCGAGCGGCCGCTGTATTTTTCTTGCGGAGCAGTGGTTTATGCTTGCCAACTCCCACCGTTCTGTAGTAAACTATACACAACAAAAAATTTGGTAAACGAAATCGGTTCGCCGTTTTCATCACACCGCGAAAGGACGTGACCATTATGAATAAAACCGAAATTTTCTCCCGCGTAGACCACACCCTGTTGGCTCAGACTGCCACCTGGCCGGAGATCAAAGTGATCTGTGACGACGCCATCACCTACGGCACTGCATCCGTTTGTATTCCCCCTTCTTTCGTCAAGGAGGCTTCCGAGTATGTACAGGGCAAAATCGCTATCTGTACCGTTATCGGTTTCCCCAACGGCTACAACACCACCGCAGTGAAGGCTTTCGAGACTCAGGATGCCATCAACAACGGCGCTGACGAGATCGATATGGTTATCAATATCGGCGATCTGAAAGCAGGAAAGACCGATAAACTCCTTGAGGAAATCAAGACCTTAAAGCAGATCTGCGGCGACCGCATTCTGAAGGTGATCATCGAGACCTGTCTTTTGACCGATGAGGAAAAGATCACCATGTGTAAGATCGTAACCGAGGCAGGCGCTGACTACATCAAGACCTCCACCGGATTCTCCAAGGGCGGCGCGACCTTCGCAGATATTGAGCTGTTCTCCAAGAACATCGGCCTGGGTGTAAAGATGAAGGCTGCTGGCGGCATCTCCTCCATGGAGGACGCTGAGAAGTTCGTCGAACTGGGTGCTGAGCGCCTGGGTACCAGCCGTATTGTAAAGATCGCAAAGGCTGAGGCTGCAGAGGCAGGAACATATTAATTTACTAACATCTTCGGAGGACATAACATGGATATCAAGTTCGTAAAAAACACCAACCCCAAGGAAAAACCGGACCAGAACAAGCTGGGCTTCGGAAAATATATGACTGACCATATGTTTATTATGGACTACGATGAGGGAGAAGGCTGGCACGATGCCCGCATCGTCCCCTACGGTCCCATCCAGATGGAGCCAAACGCCATCGCCCTTCACTATGCACAGGAGACCTTCGAGGGTCTGAAAGCTTATCGCACCGCTGACGGCGGCATTCAGTTATTCCGCCCGGAGATGAATGCGAAGCGTATGATCAACTCCAATGCCCGTCTGTGTATGCCTCCCGTCCCTGTGGAAATGTTCATTGAGGCCATTGAAGCGCTGGT
>JAFOFP010000048.1 GCA_017387285.1 Lachnospiraceae bacterium | reverse complement strand
ATGGCGGCCAATAACAGCTCCGCCTTCTGCTTTCGTCCCATTGCCGGCACGGACACTCTATCTATCCATAGCTACGGTCTGGCCATCGACATCAACCCTCTGTACAATCCTTATGTCCACCGGGAAACCGTTTCCCCGTCCTCCTCTCCCTATGATAAAGAGACCGGCACTGTCCTCTCCCCCTACTTCATGACCGAGGACGATCTTTGTGTCCGTCTCTTCAAGGCGAATGGCTTCGATTGGGGTGGCGATTGGGACTCTCCCAAGGATTACCAGCACTTTGAGTACAGAAAAACAGCCGCCCGGTAAGGACGGCTGTACATTAATCGGATCTCTACTTGCCCATTACAGCAGACAAGCCACTGCCTCAGGGAACTTCTCATAATCATCCACACAGATGAATGCGATATCGGACAGGTAAACAGACTCATCGTTTCCGCCCACGCCGTAATCATCGCCTACAAATACTACCTCATCGTGGCTGTATCCATATTCCTTACAGAACAGATCCAGTGCATAATACTTATTGAAGGGAACAGGTGCCATATCAAAAGAGGAAGATCCACCTACGAATACATTGTACTCGGGGAACATCGCCTTCACCTCATCGTAAATCAGACGTCTCTTCTTACGATCGGGGTCGAACGCCAGCTTGTCCTCCTGCTTAGCCTTGGTTCCCAACACAGGGAAGGTCACGCAGCCTGAAGGATGATACTCAACATTTTCTCCGGCAAACTCGGTGTAACCGTACTTCTGACGGGCAAACGTCACTCTCTGCTCTACCGAATCTCTGTCACAGGAAAGGTTTTCATTTCTCACCAGATCAATATCCTTGGTCTCCTCGTTGTACTTGGCAAACTGAAGGCCGTAGTTTCCGATGATATCAATGGGGAAACCACCCATCTGATTGAAAATACGTCTGGCCTGTCCAGCTCCTGCCATCACCAGCTTATACTTCTTCGCAAGCTGCTCCAGAACTTCTTTGTTTTTTCCTACCAGAGGCTGCTTGTGCTGAGTCAGTGTTCCGTCCAGATCAAATGCCACTACTTTGATTTTTTCTACGTTCACGTTCATTTCCTCCTAAGTGATCCATATATTATCGCCTCGACGCTGTCATAAAAGGCTCACAAATCCTCTGAACCCGCCTTTCCTTGACAATCGCCATCATGTCTTGTATTATAACTAAATAATCAACATTGTGCAAGTCTTTATCACAAACAGACAACTTTTAATAAATCTGCTTACATTTGAGCAAAAATGCGCAAAAGGGAGGACGATACCATGTATCAGAACGAACGGGAACAGGAAATCGTGAAAATACTGACCGGAGAAAACTACGCCACGGTCAAGCAGCTCAGCGAATGGCTCTACACCAGCGAATCCAGCGTCCGCCGGGATCTGGCCGCTCTGGAAAAACGCGGAATCATTAAGCGCAGCTACGGCGGTGCGGAGCTGACCAAAAACACCTCACTGATCCTGCCCTTCTCCACCAGAGCCCACCGAAACGTGTCCGCCAAAAAGATCATCGCCAGAAAGGCCGCCGCTCTGATCCACAAGGGAGATCTGGTCTTCCTGGATCAGTCCTCCAGCAGTTACTATGTGGCCACGGAAATTTTAAAAATCCCCAATGTAACCGTTGTGACCAACAACATCGAGATCCTCACCCTTCTCTCCCAATCCGAGATGCATGTGATCTCCTCCGGCGGTCATCTGAGTAAATCCAACCGAAATTGCCTGATCGGCACCGATGCTCAGGCGATTTTCCATACACTCCGCGCAAACATCATGTTCTTCTCTGCAAAAACGCTCTCCAGAGAAGGAATTATCTACGACTGCGACCGGGAAGAAATCTGCCTGAGAAATGCCATGTTCACCAATGCCGAAAAGAAGGTATTCCTCTGCGGATCAGACAAATATGACCAGGTATCCAACTATAAGCAGTGTTCTGTGAAGGATCTGGATTATCTGATCACAGAAACCTCCGACAAAGAATTATTTAAGGATCTGGAAAACTATCGTACTCTCGTCCTGTAACCGATCCATCCGATCACAGCAAATGCGCTCTCAATTCTTCACCACTCATCGGGGAAAGATAGGCCGGTGCAATATCGAACACCGTTTTGCACCCACACATCCCCTCTTTGTTCATTCGATATACGGCTCTTGCGTAGGCCACCAGAACAGAGGATGTAAATTCCGGATTGGAATCCAGTTTCAGACTGTACTCAATCACATGGTTATGTTCCAGGTCAGCGCCTGTCTTTCCGGTGTGGATCACAAAGCCGCCGTGAGGGATCCCTGCGTGATCACGCAAAAGCTCCTCCTCGCTGATAAAATGAACGGTGGTATCATAGTCCGCAAAGTAATTGGGCATGGTGACGATCTCTCTGCGGATGCGCTCCAAATCAGCCCCCTCCTCTGCCACCACAAAGCACTCTCTGGTGTGCTTTTCTCTGGTGGTCAGCTCCGGATTACCGCCGGAACGAACAGCCTCCAATGCAGTCTCCACCGGAATGGTGTACTGTCTGGCATCCCTCACCCCATCAATCCGGCGAATCGCATCGGAATGGCCCTGACTGACACCTTTTCCCCAAAATGTATAACTCTTTCCCATGGGCAGGATCGCACCGGCGATCATTCGATTCAGGGAGAACATGCCGGGATCCCAGCCAACCGATATGGCTGCTACCTTACCCGATGCTTTTGCCGCTTCATCCACAGCGGCAAAGTGCTCCGGAATCCTTGCGTGAGTGTCAAAACTGTCCACGACATTATATAACTTTGCATAATAAGGGGTCTGCTTCGGAAGATCCGTGGCACTTCCGCCACAGATGATCATCACATCGATGTCCTCCTGCATCTGCTCAGCCGCACTGACCGGAAGTACCTTCGCTCCGGGCGTCAGAACCTTCACGGTTTCCGGTGCCCTGCGTGTAAACACGGCAGCCAGTTCCATGTCCGGAGTATGCATCAGCGCACACTCCACCCCTCTGCCTAAATTTCCATATCCCAAAATACCAACGCGAATACTCATGATGACTCTCCTTTTTGTCGGTTCTTTCTCTTCGTCATATACTATATCACAAAAAAAGAAGCCGGTAAATATTGTATTTCTTTTTCAAATCCATTATAATTCAATTATCATTGTTTATGTCTGCGGAGGATAAATCATGGAAAAACAGATTTCTCAAAAAGCCCTTGAAATCATCAAAAAAATGCAGCAAAACGAACTGACCGAGAGTGTGATT
>JAFOFP010000047.1 GCA_017387285.1 Lachnospiraceae bacterium | reverse complement strand
TCTCTGATGTCCTGAAGCCAGCCTGCCGGAACCGTCATCATCAGACAACCTGCAGTCCGATACAGGGCATCCTTTTTGATCTTCTCCAAACGCTCTAACAGTGCATAAGCTTCCTTCTGAATGGTTTCCGGCCCGACGGTTTTTCCGTTGGTGCGAACGATCAATGCATAATCCGCTGTAGGGAAGTCGGATAACGCGTCTCTGACCTGATCCTTCAACTCTTTATATTGACCGCCTTTTAGTTTTGAGGAAAAAGACAATCCCGGGTACCCGCAAGTCAGCGCCACATATCGTCCGGTCAGGTTTAATTTACCGGTGAGCACCATCATCTTGGTTTTGACCGGATCCCTCTCCACCTGCACCAGGATCATGTCTCCTTCTTTCAAACGGTCATGTTTCCCCTCAGACAGATAAAGGTGTACCGGATTATCTGTCAGCGAATAGTAGCCGCTCAACCCATCTCCCACATCCACAAACGCCGCATGAATACCGTGAACGACCTTATTGACACGACCCACATATATATTTCCGATCAACGATTCCCTGTCCGGGCGCTCCCAATTAAACAGGGTAAATCGGTCGTTCTCATAGACCGCAGTGAGAATACCGTCTCTGTATTTTGTAACGATACGCTTATTCATATCTCTGTACCAACATCCTGCAGCGAGATCAACTTGCGTTCATTTTCATCGCCCAGATCGGTGTACATCTCCAGACGATGGATCAGCAGAGCAAAGGGAGAAAGCTCCTGCCCCTTACTGTCATAGAAGGCCTTAAATACCATCTCAGGCTTTAAATGATTTGCACTGCCGGAAGCCACCTGCATGAACACTTCATCATCGCCCACTTCCAGCCGATAGATCAGCGGGCGGATATTGATCTGTTTTACGCTTTTCTTGGTCTGCTTCTCCACTAGGATCTCGTCCTGTGCACAGAAGGCTTCAAACTCCTTACGAAATTGTGCCAAATCATCCGGCTCATATCCGGGACGAAACTTCACCGTGTAATCAGCCGCTGCAAACCCTGCCATGGCATTGTCCGCTCCGTCCGGAAGCAGTCTCCAGCTAAGGACACGAATCCCCTCTACCGTCTCTGCGTTGAGTTTTGCCACCATTTCCTCGGACGGACCACTCTCGCTGACCTCGATGTCCATATATTCGCCTTCACTGGTCAGTCCCAGACTCAAAGGAGCACTGAAGGACATGATCTGATGGGGGCTAAAACCTGCAGAATAACAGATCGCCACCCCTGCACGACGCAACACTTTTTGGAAGAAGCGCATCACATCGAGATGACCGATGAACTTCAGATCACCTTCTTTGGTAAACTTTACTCTAATTTTCATGACAGACACCTCCTCCGAAGGATGCCGCACCACAGCCCTGACACTGAGTTCGGCAGTTGGGGGAAACCTTTGCTTCCATCGCTCGATTCCACTCCCGCTTCAGGAAATTCTTGGTCACGCCCGCATCGATGAAATCCCAAGGGAACACTTCATCCAGCGAACGCTCACGTTTGGTATAAAAATCCACATCGACTCCGGTCTCGTCAAAGGCCTGAAGCCACTTCTGATAATCAAAATTCTCAGTCCATGAGTCAAAGAGACATCCCATCTCATAGGCACGTCGGATACCTTTGGCTACTTTACGGTCTCCACGGGCAAAAACACCTTCCAGAATGGTAGTGTCCGCATCGTGCCATGCGTATTTCAGGCTCTTGTGGTTCAATTCACCCTTCATGGCACTGCTCACCACACGGGCGCGGCGCTCATACTCCTCAGGGGTGTACATCACTGCCCACTGCAAAGGCGTAAAGGGCTTAGGAATGAAGAAAGATGTACTCACATTGATCTGCACACGGCCGTTTCTTTTCTCCTTGGGTACCTCATCAAAATAGACGGCAGCCATCCGATTGGCCAGATGGGAAATACCCTCCATATCCTCCTCAGTTTCCGTAGGAAGACCCAACATGAAGTAAAGCTTGACTTTGTTCCAGCCACCGCGGAATGCCTCAGCTGCACCGGACATGATCACTTCCTCAGTGAGACCTTTGTTAATGGTATCACGCATCCGCTGGGTTCCTGCCTCGGGTGCAAAGGTAATACTGCTCTTGCGCACATCCTGAACCTTGCTCATGACATCAAGGGAGAACGCATCAATTCGAAGAGACGGCAGAGAAATATTTACGCCGGTTCCCTTTTTCTCAATCAGGAAATTTACAATATCAGCCAGATGGCTGTAATCACTGGAACTCAATGAACTAAGAGAAATCTCCTCCTGACCTGAATTTTTCAGCATACAGGTGGCTTTTTCCTTAAGAAAATCAATGCTGCGCTCGCGGACAGGACGGTACACCATACCTGCTTGACAAAACCGACAGCCACGGATACATCCGCGCTGAATCTCCAGCACAACCCGATCCTGAGTTACCTTCATAAAAGGCACGATGGGCTTGTCCGGATAGGGAACATGATCCAAATCCAGGGCAATCACTTTTCGCACGGTTGCCGGAGCAGAAGGACAAGTGGGGATCATCTCATCGATCGTTCCGTCCTCATGGTACTTGATCTCATAAAGTCCGGGAACATAAATACCGGGAACACCTGCTGCCGCCTCAAGAAAAGCTCTGCGGCCTTTTCCCTGCGCCTTGTATTCTTTATACAGATCCAACAGCTGATCGTAGGAAGTCTCACCTTCTCCGATGTAGAACAGATCAAAGAACTCTGCAATGGGCTCCGGGTTGTATACGCAAGGGCCGCCGCCGATCACGATGGGGTCATCCTCGGTACGCTCAGACGAAGACAACGGGATACCTGCCAGATCAAGCACCTGCAAGATATTGGTATAACACATCTCATACTGGATGGTGATACCGAGGAAATCAAAGTTTTTCACCGGATCCTGAGACTCCAGCGCAAACAGAGGGATATGCTTCTCCCTCATCAGCTTGTCCAGATCATTCCAAGGGGAATAGACACGCTCACACCAGGTGTCCTCTCTCCGGTTAAACATTTCATACAATATCTGAATGCCCAGATGGGACATACCGATCTCATAAACATCGGGGAAACAGATGGCAAATCGAATGTCCACCTGATCTTTGTCCTTCATCACGGCGTTGACTTCATTTCCCAGATAACGGGCAGGTTTCTCAATACTGAGCAGCTGCTCGTCCGTTAAAGCCAGTTTTCTCATGGTCGTAAATCTCCTTAACTCATTTCACTCCGTTTAAAATCACAACTATAATCCGTATATTGTCGAACTCAAAACCAATTTAACATTATATGTCCTTCGATGATATTCTGTCAATATCTGAAAAGAGATTGTAAAGGGTATCCTGCGCCAACACGCCCCGTTTTAAGTCGGTGGGCAGTTCACCACGCTCATCCAACTCGTAATCCTGCAGCCATAGACCACTGTCATAATAATCTCTCAGGCAATCAATATGCCGTTTCAGCAATGGGTTTTGCTCATAGATTTCTGAGATGGTTTTAATGTCAACAGCAATATCTCTT
>JAFOFP010000046.1 GCA_017387285.1 Lachnospiraceae bacterium | reverse complement strand
GTGCTTTCCGTCAGGGTTATCTCAAATGAAGGATTATAGGAATCATCAACACTGATTCCGGTAACCACCTTCGTCACGGTCAGGGTTCCGGTTTCTACCGGGGTAATCACTTCATTGGTTGTGATCGTCGGTCCGTTTTCATAACTGATGGTACTGCTGTTTTCCACATCCATGCTGCCATCTGCATCAGGGGTAACCGTCGCATCCGGCTCTACACGGAAGGTAACCACACCACCTACACCGGGTTCAACATTGCTGAAGGTCCAGGTTAACACGGTCACCTTTCCGTTCACAGTGGTCAACGCAGGTGAATGTGAAGCACTTCCATCTACATAGGTGGTTCCTGCCGGTACATGATCGGTAACCGTGATCGTTGCAGCTGTTTCTGCGTAGTTGTACCAAGCAATCTGATACTCAATGGGCTGGCCGAGAACTACATCCTCGATATCCGATCCGTCAGGGTTTTCCGCATTTTTACCCACCACATGATTGGTCGTCGCATTGGTGCTGTAGTTATTGTTTCCAACCGTAATGCTTCCCTGATTGGTTACAGTTGTTCCCAGTCTCTCATCGTTAACGGTAACCTTAAAGCTCGCGTTTACCACATCTCCGACTGCCACATTGGCGAAGGTCCATGTGATCACATTTCCGTTAACTCCATAGGTTCCGCCGGGGCCGGCCGTAATACTGCCTGCAACCAGGGTGGTCCCGTTGGGAATGGTATCGGTAATTGTAACGGTAGCGACTCTATCCTCGGTGTTGACTGCCTGCAGATTGTAGGTGAGAACATCGCCTGCCATAACCGGCTTGCCGTCGATCACTGCCGCAGGCTCTTTCTGGGTAGTTGTGGTAATATCATCGCCCACAACCGTCTTTGTCTTTAATCCGGAGAATACGATCTTACCGTTATTGCCCAGCCAGGTAGTGTACTTGGGGTCTCCGGGAATATTGGAGTGAACCGGATGGGTAACCATAGATGCGCTGCCGGTGGTGTTATCGATCTTAGCAAGATCATCTCCTGCCGTCAGTGTCTCGTCGGAGTAAACTCCCGCCTTGACATACCACTGTCCGGTAGCTGCATTCCGTCCGCACTCCGCATCAATGACATCCGGGTCAGAAGGTGCCTTAACCCTAATCATCTCTGTGTGCTTGGTCGCCGTGGATACACCGTCTGCCTCAACGGTCCAGGTATAATAGGTACGTTCATAATAATAGGTACCGTTAGCTGCAGGTTTGTTGGTCAACGGGCGGTTTCCTTGCTCGTCCGTATACAGAGGAGTGTTTGCTTCATAACGGTAGAAGGAGTTGTTATTGGAAACCTCAAAGTTGGCATGAGCCAGCGCACGCTCGTGAGACTCCTCCGTGGCAGTTCTGTCCCAGTCATTGGTATAGAAATTGACGGTTCCGTCAGCATTTACATTGGCAAGGGTTCCATCATTCAATGTTTCTGTCAGATATTCCTTATCCACAATATCAAATAAGGTGTTGGAATTAATATCGCTTCTCAGACCCACCTCATAAATCACACGGCTGGGGGTCAGCTCCTCGTAATGTGCCTCCAGGTTGTTCGGGTTGGTGTCATCGATCAGGACTTTCTGGAATGTCAACAGACTGGCAGGTACCTTAATGGATACATACTGCTGATGGGGCTCCTCCAGAGAGGTCAGAACCCGCAGCTGGAAGTGAAGCATATCCACCGTCTCATCCTGACGGTTTCCGCCTGCATCACCATACATGAAATAGCTGCGCACAAGGCAGTTCGCTCCCGCTGCCTTTGCATTCTCACGAAGCGCCTCGGCCTCAGCGCCTCCGTTATGCAGCCAATCGATGCTGTCTGCATTCTTCGGTGCTATACCGATAAACTGAACGTCGTAATCCGCGTTTCCGGATGAAGCCTCTGTCTCGCCGTTGGGATAGTGTACCTTACCAAACCAGGTAAAACTATTGCCATAATCGGCATCACTATTCCAATACAACTGACCGCCGTAAGCGTCACAATCAAAGGTACGAACCACTCCACCGCCGGCATTGTATTCCGGATCTCCGTTCGCCTGATAATCTGCCTCAGTATATGTAATAACATTTAAAATCGCACGAATCTGCTCCAGTGTAGGTGTCGCAGCGCCCGCAGCAGTGGAAAGATGAATACGATCCAAAAGCGCCTGCTCCAGCTCCGCATTAAATGCAGCCTGCTCACCGGAGGTAGAGCTTATATTTTCCCAGTTCGGATCATAACCTTCTGCCAGTTTGCCGAGGCTGACACCCTGATACAGGTAACCCTCACCGGTAACACCGATGACATTCTTAATTTCCATATACTCACCGATGGGATCGGTGAAAGTAACGAAACCGGAATAATCCTGTCCCCAAGTGGTATTGGTCAGTGTGGGCGCAGTGATGGCACGCTTCTGAATCTCGATTACCATCTCACTGAACGCACTGTTGATCTCCTCCCGGCTGTCTGCAGGCCAATACTTATCATTATATTTTAAACTGGTAACGGAAGGATCAATATTATACTGAGCCTGTGTACTGGTTGCGTGATATTTAAAGCTGTATGTTTTGGAGGAATTACTATACCGTCCTACCTGAATCGTAAAATCTCGCTTGCTCTGGTAATTCTCCCACGCCGTATTGATTGCATTATCAATCTGATTGTTATCATTACCGATGGAAATCCCAAGCCACTGGGATGGATTCATGGTCAGGTTCGCCAGTGTTGCTGTGGTTCCTGCGTTATATCCACTATAGTTCTGGTTGATCGATCCAAGCCCTACTCCTATCGTATAGACAAAAGCACGCTGATCTGCTGTTGCACTGGCACCATAATACTTTTGAGTGATCGCATTCTTATAGTAAGCGGCAGTCAGCATTGCCAAAAAGCCCTCACCGGGATCATCACCACGGTCAGAACTTCCCCGGCCGTTTTCACCACCGGTAGGATTTGTCCAATCCAGCGCACTGGAACTGAAGGTGGGCGCACCATCCGACAGAATAACCAGAACAGGAATACGGGTAATGGTTCTCTCTCCATAGGTCACGGTAAGATTTTGGGCTTCCATCAGCATCTTAGCGCCCGCGGCAATACCCATCTGAATGTTTGTACCACCACTTCTTGCATTTCGGGATCCACTTTTTCCGGTTAACCGACTATCTCTCATCGTCAGATGGTCACCATTTGTATTGTAATGCCCCAGGGAAGTTAACACCGTCGTAGATTGACTGTAATTACTGTCTCTTCCATCGCTTCCGGAGAATGCAACTACACCTACCCGGTTCTCATCATTAGCCTCTAACAGGGTCTTGATCGCACTGTTTGCAGCCGCCATGACAGCATCGGCACGGTCCTGTCCGCCTCCAACACTTTCATCCATACTTCCGGAGGTATCAATTACAAACACAACATCCAACGGAACCGGAATACGACTGGTAATACCATACATCTGTGAGGACTGAGAAATGGTCACCAGAAAATTATCCTCTGCAGGCGTCCATCTTTTCGGCGCCCCGCCGGACATATTGGTCAGCTCGTTGGTAAGGTCCAGTACTGCACTTCCGCCGGCATCGGCAAAACCGTCCATGACCGACTTGCCCACCAGAATCTTACCGGCATTGAGGGTACTGCCGACACCGGCACTTTCCTCAAATATAGCATTCGGTCTGGTAAGTGTATGCGGATCGTCCACGGTCTGTACAATACCATAGCCGTCCTCTCTGGTTGAAGAGGCGCGTGTCACCAACCCACTGGTCGGCAGCAGAGTGATTACCATCACCAGTGCCAGTAGCATCGCCAGAATTCTGTTTTTTTCTGATATCAGCTTTTTAATCATATCCTTAAATCTCCTTTCGTTGTCCAACCTTGTTGCCCTTGTCGATCAGTTTATCTTATCCCTGCACAGACTTTTTGCTGAACAGATTGATCAGCGCCTGCTCGGTGGTGTAATCTACATATTGTCGAAATTCCGTAAGTACCCGCATCCCCAGTTTTCGATAATCCAGCGCCAGCACCTTGGCAATTTTCTGTTTTCGAATATCCTCCGGAACCTGATAAATGGTCAGGATCGCATTTAACGCTCCCGTGATCCGACGCTCCAGGGGAACCGATCCGGTTGTAGTCATGAACGTACCGTACTCGATACCCGAAACCAACATTTCCGCTTCTTCAAATCGCTCCTCCGTCCAATCGGAGCAGTATTCCTTAAAAACATCCATCGCTCGTTTTTTGTCGTTGTTTCGTATCAGATCCATGGACATCTGACTCCGGTAGGAGGACAGGAAAAAGTCTTTCACGACCTCATCCTGCTCGCAAGCCGCCGCGATGGAAAGCAATTCCAGACAGACCGCCAACAGAGAGCTGTTTCCCTCCGCTGCTTCCTCTTCCAGCATTTTCCACTGAAACTCACAGAGCAGACCTACCAATTCGGTCAGCAAATGCTCCTTCGTAGGGAAATAAAAGGTCAAATTGCCGGTACTCATATTTAAAGCCTTACACATGGAATGAATGGACGTTTTTGAATATCCATCTTTTAAAAACCGATTGGCGGCCACACGAATAATCTCGTTTCTCGTAAGTTCAGCCCGATCCACCCGTATCACAGTTACTACCTCCTCCAGACGCAGGAAAAACCAATTTTCGTTTATTATGCACTATCAATATAGCACATGTCCTATAAAAACACAATCACTTTTTCATTAATACGTAAATTTAGCTGCCCGCCCTGATCTTCCTCCTCAGAGCGGACAGCTATCCCGTCATACCTAATCCAGATTAAATCAAAATCAGCCCGTAAACCCAATGGAAATCCGACCGTTACTGGTATCCAGTCTCACATTTCGTCTTCCGTATCCCGAAGTGTAACTGCTTCCCATAGACCGTCCATTTACATAAACCTTGGCATTGCTGGTGTCTGCAATGATGCGGTAATCACTCTCGCTGCCGCTCAGCTCCACCTCTATTCCTCCATTGCTGGTATCTGCATTGAGCATTTCGCCGATTTCACTTCTCTTTACCTTGATCCCGCCGTTGGAGGTATCCAGCGTCGCCTCCAGTGCAGACACCTGCTCCACCGTGATTCCGCTATTGCTGCTGTCCGCCTCCAGCCGTCTGCAGCAGGTCTGTCTCACGCTGATGGAGCTGTTACTGGTGTCCAGTCTGATCCGGTCATCCACCGACACGTTCTCCACTTTAATACTCCCGTTACTGGTGTCAACATTCAACAATTCCCTGATCCGTCCGACGTCGGACACCACCACCGCCGCGTTGCTGGTATCCAATACCAGACGATCGTACTCCAGATCCGGAAGATAAAGCTTCACGTGCTGACTTCCACCATTGAACCCAAATACAAGCCGTCTGCGTCCCCGGTTTTTCTTCACGGTAAGCATTCCGTTCTCCACCGTTACGATCACCTGGTCGTCGGGGCGGACCGACAGTCGCACGTCCACACCGAACCGGCCGTTGACAGACCGCTCCACGCGGATAGGGCAGTCACTCACATCTACCACCGCAGAGGTAAAGGGCTCCATATCGTCGTTGGTATAAACATAATATTTCTGCTGTCCCGAGCCCCCTCGGAAAGTATCCACCTCTTTGATGGCCGCATCCGCAACGCCCATAGCCATATCTGCAACGCCCATGGCCGCCTCCACGGTGGCTCTCACCGCATCACC
This sequence comes from Lachnospiraceae bacterium, assembly GCA_017387285.1. GTDB lineage: Bacteria > Bacillota > Clostridia > Lachnospirales > Lachnospiraceae > RGIG423. The sequence continues at coordinate 3,689 of JAFOFP010000046.1, read as the reverse complement.
GATGGTGGCACCCAGATCGCTGAAATCCCGGTATGTACTGCGCCGGCTGTTTTCACTCTCTTCACTTCCGGTGGTCTGATCGTCCATATCCGGTTTCTCCCGATTCTGTTCACTCATATCGGCCTCAAACTCACGGTTAAGTTTCTCTGCCAGTACCGCCGGATCACCCAGTTCCCCAATCACCGCCTGCTCATTCTCCGGTCCGGCCTCCTCGAAATACTCGCGGTAATAGTTCATTACCTCCTCTTTTTCCTCCCGACCGATCAGCAGACAGGACTCTAACTGCTGCAAAAACACTTCCTTACTCATGATCAAACGCCCCCTTCATCATCTTATCTATGCCACACTTATAGGTTTCCCAATCCAATCTATACTGCGCAAGTTTCTCCCGCCCCTGCCCGGTGATGGAATAATACCGACGGTTTCGTCCGTTATAAGGCCGGTCATACGTCACCAGACAACCATCCTTCTGCAGTCTGCGCAGCACAGGATACAGGGTCGACTCGGATATCTCGATCACACTTTTGATATCCACCGTCAGCTCATATCCGTAAACATCCCGCTTGTCCAATATGGCCAACACACAGGCATCAAGCAATGCCGCTCCGATTTGAAATGCCATGATCTTCCTCCCTTTCGTCAATTATTGATCCGATCTCTGCAATACTATTTTTATGTCAATACTATATGCCATATAATATTATTTGTCAAGTAATTTTTTATAAAATTTGACCTGACCACTTGTTTATCCGTAATATTCCTTCCGGTCATCTCTATATATTGTAGAAAACATCCGGAAACCGCTTTATGGAAACCATTGCCGCTTTTCTCAACCGACTGGATGAACTGATCTGGGGGCCGTGGCTGATCACCCTCATCATCGGAACCGGGATTTTTCTGATGATCCGACTGCACTTTCTGCCCATTCGAAATTTTTTCTACGCCCTAACGCTGACCATTAGCGGGGAGAGGTCATCCGCCGGATCCATCTCCCCTCTCTCCTCCCTGACCACGGAGCTGGCCGCCACCATCGGCACCGGTAATATTGTGGGAGTAGCCACCGCAATGATTCTCGGCGGTCCTGGCGCTCTGGTGTGGATGCTCCTCTCCTCATTGATCGGTCTGTCCACCAAATTGGCCGAAAGTACGCTTTCCGTGAAATTCCGCACCCGAAACAGTGAGGGACAATATGTCGGCGGCCCCATGTATACCTTATATCGCGCCTTCCCCTTAAAACGTCCGGGGAAATATTTGGCTGTTCTTTTTGCCGTTTTTGCGGTGCTCGCCTCCTTCGGCATGGGCAATATGACTCAATCCAACTCCATTTCTCAGGCTTTGGCGGAAGGCTTCGGCCTTCCCGAGGGAACCACCGGACTGATCCTGACGTTGCTGGTCATTCTGGTGGTTTTGGGCGGGATCAATTCCATCTCTAAGCTTTCCCTTTGGCTGGTTCCCGCCATGGCCCTGATTTATCTTCTCGGCTGCCTGGCGGTTATCCTCGTCAATATTGACCATCTGGGCGAAGGATTGACTCAAATCTTCTCCATGGCCTTTTCCGGGGAGGCCTTGGCCGGTGGCTTTGGCGGCGGTCTTGTGGTCACCTTGCAGGACACCCTGCGCTACGGCATCTCCCGGGGTGTTTTTTCCAATGAAGCCGGGTTAGGTGCCGGAGGGATCACTGCCGCTGTCGCCGAGACAGATGACCCGGTTCGACAGGGCTACATCAGCATGACCGGTATCTTTTTTGACACTATCCTGATCTGCTCACTCACCGGACTGGTGCTGGCCTGTTCCGGTGTTCTGGGTTTGCGTGACCCTTCCGGACAGCTTCTCACCGGCTCTGCGCTGGCCATCGCTGCTTTTTCCTCCGTCTTCGGTAATGTGGGCGGCGCCTTTGTCAGCATCGCCATCTCCCTCTTTGCCTTTGCCACCATTATCGCATGGGAATATCAGGGGGAAAAAGCCTTCGAATTTCTGGTTCGCAATTCCCAAACGTGCATTATCTACCGTTTCGTCTACGGACTGGTCACCTTTGTGGGTGCTGTCTGCTCTCTGGAAATGGTCTGGGATTTTTCGGATATCATGAACGGATTGATGGCGGTTCCTAACCTGATCTGTATTTTGGTCATGTCGGAGACCGTTCGCCGGGATGTATTTGCCCATCAAAGAACACGAGCCATTGCCGGAAGCCGTCCAAAATCAAAAGGCCGGTCTCAATGACCGGCCCGCAAACTTTCCTCTTATGTCAAACGTCCATTTATTTCAGCATATTCATTTAAATCTCACTCAGGATCTGCTGACGTTTCAGATCATATTCCTCCCGGGTGATGGTCCCCTCCTGATACAGCTGCTCGATCAGCTCCAACCGACCCTGAATATCCTCTTTGGTCTCCGATTCCTCAAATGATTCCTTCCGGTGGGACCCTGCGCCTCCCGAAACCGTCTCCAGATCATCTACCGCAACCTCGTAGCCGTACATGTCCCGATCCTCAGGCTTGTGACTGTACTGTTTCCAGTTCATCACGGTTATCCCCACTGCGATGGCCGTCCACAGAAGCCCAAACAATCCAAAGGTGGGGATCACAATCACCACTCCAATGATACAGAAGATAATGCCCACAAACAACCCAAAGGATGCACTTGCCTTGCTTGGTTTAACCGTCACTCGTTTTCTCATGATAAATCCCCCTTTCCATACAATCACTATAACACATCCGGAAAGGTATGTCCATCCTCCGCCAGCAAGTCATTTCTTAAGATTATTTTCTCTCATCCTCTTCCCTTTTCTGCTTTCCCGTGGTAAACTGGTGCTATGTTTATTTTCGAATCGCATTCATTGCAACCACTACTTTTTACACGACGGGAGGACTCACCTATGCTTTGTATCAAAAACGGACTGATCCACGATGCCATTAACCGTGACCCCTATGTTGCGGATATCCTGATCGACAACGGCGTGATCACTAAGATCGCCCCTGCCATCGACGTTCCCGAGGGAACCGAACAGTTTGACGCTTCCGGCTTGGAAGTGTATCCCGGTTTTATCGACGCGCACAGTCATCTGGGCCTTGATAACTATGCCTGCGGTTGGGAGGGCAAGGATTACAACGAGATGACGGATATTCTCAGCCCTCAGCTTCGCGGCCTTGACAGCATCAATCCCATGGACCCTACCTTTAAGATGGCTGCAGAGGGCGGTGTTACCTGTGTGGCTACCGGTCCCGGCTCCGCCAACGTACTGGGCGGCACCTTTGTTGCCATCAAGACCACCGGCAAGCGGGTTGACAACATGATCGTTAAAAACCCCATCGCCATGAAGTGTGCTTTCGGCGAGAATCCCAAGCGCTGCTATAAGGATAAATCCTGCTCCAGCCGTATGGATGTGGCCTCCAAGCTCCGTGAGACCCTGAACAAAGCCCGGGAATACATGGAAAAGAAGGATGCAGCCGGCGACGATATCTTCAAGAAGCCCCCTTACGACCCTAAGATGGAGGCATTGATCCCCGTTCTCAGAAAGGAGATCCCCCTGAAGGCTCACGCTCACCGTGCAGACGACATCTTTACCGTGATCCGAATCGCAAAGGAATGTGACGTTCGCCTGACCCTTGAGCATGTGACAGACGGCTCCCTGATCGTAGATGAGCTGGCAGAGGAAGGCTATCCTGTGGCAGTTGGCCCCAGCCTTGGCC
>JAFOFP010000006.1 GCA_017387285.1 Lachnospiraceae bacterium | reverse complement strand
TTTACCAGTCCGAATATCATCTGACGATATTCATATATTTCACGAAATAGTTTCATGTTCATTACCTCGTTTATTATCTATCTCCGATGCGCTTTACCTGCGCCTCCAGCCGCTCCACCGACTTTTCAAGTCCCAGTTTTTCACTGATATAGGAATAGCCCTTTTCGCTTAAACTCCGATAATACTCCGGCTCCTCGTAAAGCTTTCTCATATAGGCTGCTGCCTGATCCACGTCGGCATCCGCCCAGCGGGATCCCTTGTGGTAAGGCTCAATGTCCCGCTCCAGCGCGATGAGCTTATAGTCCACCATGCATCCCACTTCCGGGTTCATGAACTCTGTGTTGGCAGACCAGTTCGTCGCAATGGAAGGAGTTCCCACCATCATAGACTCCGCCATGCCCAAGCCAAAACCCTCGGCGCGATGCAGGGAAACAAACACATCCACGCACTTCAACAGACTGTTCACCGCCGTCTTTTTCAGGTTCTCGGTGACAAAATACAGATTCTCATAGCCCTTCATCTGCTCACGCAGTTTCTCGATATCCTCGGGACGACCATTATTTGCCTTGATTACCAGGCCAACCCCTGCATCTTCAGGTGAAAACGCTTTCATGAAAGCCTTTACTACTGCCATAGGATTCTTGCGATCGGCCACACTGTTGGCATCATACATAAACGCAAAAAGGAATTTGTCCTCAGGCAACCCAAACCAAGCCCGGTCGTACTGCTCCTCGGTAGGTGCAGTCACATGATAGGGCAAGGTGTGGACAGGACATTTGGCAGCGGTGCGCACGGCATTGCTGACAAACTCCGCCGGAGTCCAAATTTCATCAAAAAGATCGGTATAAATCGCCCATTCCTCCGGGAAATCCTCCAACTCCCAGAGCCAGAAAGCAACATTGTACTGACTGCTCCACATTGACTTTGGCAGTCTAAACAGTGCAGGTCCCAGTTCTCTGGGATTGATGTGCACCAGGTTAATATCATAGGGCAGCTCAGTGGATATGCGGTCAGCGTAAGTTGTATCCTCCATTTTCAGAGAATAGGAATACACATAATTATAAATTACATGGGGGATATCCGAATGTTCCAGCACATTGGCAATGAGACGGCTGCTCTGTCCCAGACCGCTGTCTCCGGTAATGCTGGCAATCAAATTCACACCCATGGGCAACTCGGGCTTAAAACCCTTTTGCTGCTTTTCTCTCACCACTTTGATGAGGCCGGCCGCCTTCCGATGGTAAATAAAGTTCATAACCGCCTTGATCCAACCGGCCGGAAAAATCGCTTTAATGATTTTCTTGGCCAGCTTAGCGGCTTTGATCAGTAACGTTTTCATCTATATAAATCTCCTTTAACAGGATTCTCGATTAATTTTCTCCACACAGCTTCAGCAGTCGCTCGACAAAAATACGTCCTCTTTGCTCGGGATCATAACATCTAAGCACTGCTTCATACCTCCGAAGATCCGGTACCTGATCCTCCAACATAGCATCACACAATGCTCTAACTCTGGTTTCCGGACCGGCATCCACATCAAAATAGCGGACACAATCTCCAATGATTTCCTGGAAAATACTCAGATTGCTGGCAATAACCGGTTTTCCCGCTGCCATGGCTTCCAGAAGGGGAATACCAAACCCTTCACCGCGGGACGGGAACACGAAGGTATCACATTCAGCAAAGAGTTTTTTCTTGTCCTCCTCACTGACATAGCCCACGTAGGAGAACCCTTCCACCTCTCTCATTTTTTCTAATTTATCTTTCAGGCAATCATCTTTCAGGCCACCGGCAACGATCAGGTTTTTCTGACCACCCTCCTCCCGATACAGGCGATAAGCATCCAACAGGATATCTACACCCTTACGGAGTTCCACATTGCCGACATAATAGAAATATTTTTCTTTTGTTTCTTTTTCATCTGCACCGGCCTTCACCGCATCCGCTCCACAGATCGCAGTCCGGTCAACTACCGGATAGCAGACGAAGGAGGGACCAACCTTGGCTGCCGGGAAGTACAGTTCCGTATCATGCTTGGCCTCCATGGAATCGTAGCAGATCAAATCTGCCTGCATCACCGTAGACTCCACGCCTCGACGGAAATATTCCCGATACAATCGGCTGAAACATTCAGGCATGGTCAGGGGGAACATATCGTAAAGGGTCACCGCCAGAGCCCCCTCATAGCCCTTCAGCCTGATGGGCACCAGACAATTGGGTTCCCAGAACAAATCCGGCTGACGCTTTCTCAATTCTTTTTTCACGAAATTAAAGTATCCTAACACTCCGATACTGCGAAAAATGGGCTTCCCGTATTTCACAACCGGCACTCCTGCCGCTTCCAGTTCTTTAATCTCGTTGCTCACCACCACATCCGTCAGCAAAGTAAGTTCAATATTAGGGTATTTCATCAACTCCCGGATATAACGGTAAGCGTACATTCCCACTCCGCAGGGTCTGCTGCTCAATACTCTCGCATCAACAATCAGCTTCATCTATCTCAAATCTGCCTTTCTTGCATTTATCACTTCGTCATGCATCTCTGCACTCCGGTATACATTTTCTCAATCATCACACGGCTCGACACGTTCCCGGAAACCAACAACCGCTTGCATCTGCCATCCTTTGCAGCAATCAATTTTCTGCCCGCTGCTCCTAATCACCGCCGACGCAGCAACTTCCGATACGTCAATTTCCTCAACCACGCCGGCTGCAGGGTCATCACACAGCTAAGAATCAAACTGATCACATACGCTTTCCTGTTCAGCAAGCCTTCTTTGCGCTGATTCCTTCGGTGTGACACATACTGTCTGAAATAATTCCAGCCACCGCGACGCTTGTAAAGATCGGTACTGGTTCTGGCCTCCACCAAGACCTCCGGAATATTGGCCAATGCAAAGCCTTTACCCAACATCCTCACCCACAGGTCATAATCCTCCAGGAAAGGGAAGTGGCGATAATTTCCCGCCTCCAACACGACAGAACGTCTGAACATCACCGTCATATGGTTGAGAGGATTGCGATATCTGGCAAACTTAAGCACCTCATCAGGCTCTGTGGGCATGGTCTTGATCTGACGAAAATCACTGCCGTCAAAAAACTCCTCCATGTATCCACCAACTGCAGCAATCTCAGTATGCTCATTCATAAACGACAGCTGCCTTGCAAATCGATCCGGCCTGGCCAGATCATCTGTATCCATCCGGGCAATCAATTCATAACGGCAAGCCTCAACACCGGCGGCAAGGGCACGTCCCAGATACACATGACCCTCCATCGCTACAGTTCGAATACAGGGATACTTCCCCATATACTCGTCCAGCACGGCATACAACGCATCCGTCAGCGGCCCGTCCTGCATGATCAGGATCTCTGCCGGCTGACAGGTCTGTGCCAGCACACTGTCCAGAGATGCACGAAACCATTCCGGTTTTTCTTTATCATAGACTGACATTAACACAGAAAAATCAGCGGTCATTTTTGTCTCCATCATCGTAACGCAGGGCTGTGGTCTGCCCGTCTTCAATTCCCTCCGACGTTTCTTTCTTAAAGAAGATCTTAACCGTCAGAAGAATCAATTTGATATCCAGCGGAACAGAATATTTCTCTATATAAGTAAGGTCAAGCTTCAGCTTGTCATAGGGCGTGGTGTTGTACCGGCCAAACACCTGGGCATAACCGGTGAGTCCGGCCTTAACCTTCAGGCGGTAATCAAACTCCGGAACACGCTCACAATATTTCTCTGCCAGCTCCGGTCTCTCGGGACGGGGACCAACAATAGACATACTGCCCTCCAGAATATTGAGAATCTGGGGCAGCTCGTCCATATGGGTACGACGAAGAATCTTACCCACAGGGGTGATACGGTCATCGTTTTTGCTGGCCAGTCTGGCACCATGTTTCTCCGAATCCACCCGCATGCTGCGGAACTTATAGATCTGGAATACCCGATGATCCTTCGTGAGGCGCGCCTGCTTGTACAGGATCGGGCCACCGTCATAGCATTTGACTGCGACGGCTGAAATCAGCATGACGGGGGAAAACAACACCAACAACACAGTAGCTCCCACGATATCGATCAATCGTTTCATGAACTGCTGCTCCACCGTCAAACCACGGTTTCTGAACAGCATCAATGTAGTATCAAACAGATCGATGGTGTCATTATTCATAATCATAATATCTGTCAGCTTAGGCACCACATAGCAGCGAACGCTCTTGGCATAGCAATACTTGATGAGCTGATTGCGCAACGTCACCGGCATTTCTCCGATAATGACCGCATGATACTCATCGATCTTAGCCTTGATCGTCTCGATCCCCTCCTCAATGTGGACGGTCTCACGGATGACATATTTATCATCTCTGGACGACATCTTGCGGATCAACAGGGTAGGGTTAATATCCCCGTGAATCATCAACAACTGCCTGGGGGGATAGACCACCGAATAAATCCCACGCATGATCAGTGCCCACCAGAACACC
>JAFOFP010000297.1 GCA_017387285.1 Lachnospiraceae bacterium | reverse complement strand
TGACGAAGCGGGCATCACCTTTGGTGATCTGCTCCTGTACTTTTTCGTAGCCCTCGTAGCCTGCGGGGATGCGGCGCTGGGCGAGCATGTCGCCGACAACAGAGAATGTGGTTTTCATGAGAGTGCCTCCTGTTCATAAAGCAATGCAGCCAGCAGCTTTGCCCGGCGGGGGATGGAACTGATTTCCACATATTCGCGGTTGGTGTGATACTCCCCACCGCTTGGGCCGAGACCGCAGATCGAGGTAACTCCGGCGGCCTGTGTATAGGCTGAGTCAGAACCACCGCCGGGTTCAACTGCAGTCAACTGACCTAACTGATATTGGTTGCTGAGGGCATCAAGCCGATGGAAAAGTGCCATGGTGCTTTCCTGTCTTTCCATGGGAGGACGTTTGCTCAGAAGATCCACAGAAGTGTGGGTTTCACCGATAAAGCTTTTATTTGCAATCTGGTGGATGACCTGATGGGCTTCTGCCATGGCTTCCTGGGTAGCAGCCCGGACATCAACCGTCAGTAAACAATCGTCGGGGATTGCATTGGCGGCTGTTCCGCCGTGAAGAACGTTGCAGCTGTAGGTGATGTGATCCGGCTTGCTGGAGGATTCCAGAGCGATCACTTTGTGGGCTGCCTCAAGCAGGGCATTTTTGCTGTCGAAGTAGTGAAGACCGGAATGGCCGCCTTTCCCACAGATGTGGAAACGATACCGAAGGATTCCTTTTCGAGCCACTGCTACGTCATTGTTTTCTGTTACCTCACAGTTCAGGGCAAAGGGAAAGCCCTGTACCGCATCGCGGATAAACTGCTGCTCCTTCTCGCCACCCAGAATATTGGAGATTTCTTCGTCGGTGGTCAGGATCAGCCGGACGTGATGCTTGTATCCGCACTCAGAGAGGGCTCGCATCATCAGCAGTGCTACGGCCACGCCGCCCTTGCAGTCCACGGTGCCGGGACCGATCATTCGATCCCCTTCGATTTTTACGGCGGGATCACCGAAAACGCCCTTTTCCTGGACGACATCCAGATGAGCCAGTAAAATGCCGGCCTTTGGCGCGCCGGGATTTAAATCGATGGTGAGAAAATCTCCGCAGGTCTCGAAGGGGGTTCTCAGAACCTGAAAGCCCTCGGATCGCGAGAAGGCCTCGATAAAATCCACCATCCGATCAATCTCTGCCTTGTCATAGGCTCTCGCCTCAAAAGAACAGATCTGTTGGAGAAAGGTGATGTATTGCTGCCGGTGATCATCAATGGATCGAAATGCTGGGGTAGGATTCATGATTTTTTACCTCGATAATCATTCTATAGTACCATTATATTAGAAGGAGGATAATTGTAAAGAATTGCAAAAAGTGTCCTTGGCATATCTTTGAAAGTGTGCTAAAATGAATGTGACCTAAAGGAAGGGAGATCGGTGAAAGTGGAATTACTGCAATTGCGTTATTTCTTTGAAAGTGCGAATACGGAAAGCTTTGCCAAAACAGCAGAAAAATACATGGTACCGTCATCGTCGGTCTCTGCCTCCGTAAAGCGGCTGGAGGCGGAGCTTGGATGCAGACTGTTTGATCGTACCTCCAACCGTATTGTGTTAAATGAAAACGGGAAACGGATGATGGAGTCCCTGAAAATCATTTTTGATGAATTGGATCGGATGAGCGGGGGGCTGACGGAGCAAACTGACGACACCAGAGAAATCCGTATTTTGGTAAAAGCGCTGAGAACAGCGGTTACCGAACTGGTGATCCGATACAAAGGAGAGCATCTGGGGACGAAATTTAAACTGATCTCCGAGTTCAATGAGATGAACGGGGAGAATTACGATATTATCATCGATACGGAGTCCGACAGTTATCCGGGCTACGAACGGTTTGAGCTGTATCGACAGCGGATATGGATCTACGCGGCGGAGGGGAGCCCTCTGTGCGGACACCGGCTGACCTTGAAGCAGTTGGCTGACCAGCCCTTTGCGGCCATGAGCCAATATGGAAATCAGTATAAGATTCTGATGAAGGCCTGCCAGAGGGAGGGGTTTAAGCCCAATATTGTGGCCCAGATCAATGACACGGGCTGCTTTCTGAAATTTATCGAATCCGGTGTGGCCATTGGCGCGGGAGGAGAGCTGTCCATTCAGATTAAAAATAATCTTCGTGTGGAACCGCTGAATGTGACGGATTTCAGAGAGTATCAGACGGTGTGCGTATATTACAAGAAAGAGTCTGCCTATGGAAATGTAAAACGATTTATTGACTTTTTGTGTGCGAGAGGGGGGATGCTTCGTGGTTGATCAGAAGAATTATCAGGAAAAACGACAGATTACCATGGGCATTCTGGCCCATGTGGATGCCGGAAAGACTACCCTGTCCGAGGCACTGATGTATTTGACCGGAAGCATTCGCAGACTGGGACGGGTGGATCACAGAGATGCATTTTTGGATACCTTCTCCCTGGAAAGGGCAAAAGGAATCACCATTTTTTCCAAACAGGCCAGGTTTGTTCGGGGCAACACCGAGTTTACATTGC
>JAFOFP010000296.1 GCA_017387285.1 Lachnospiraceae bacterium | reverse complement strand
GATGTCCGGCAGATTGGGGCCGTACAGCTTGTGGGCATTGCGGTAACACATATCTCTCAAGTCCCGGTCGGAGTTTTCGATGACAGGAGGACACTTGTCCGGACGCACCGGTGCGATCTTCTCGCACATAGCAGCAATCTTGTTGGTATTGGTAACAACCACCTCTCTGGCCTTCTCTGCTCCCAAATAGGCAAACTCGTCCAGCATCTCCTGGGTGGTTCGCAGATAAAGGGGGGCCTGATCGTCCGCATCCTTAAATCCTTTTCCGGCCATGATGATCCGGCGATACACCTCATCCTCCGGATCAAGGAAATGCACATCACAGGTGGCTACCACCGGCTTGCCGAACTGATCACCCAGCTTGACGATCTTTCGGTTCAGATCCCGCAGATCTTCCTCAGTCTTAGCCTCATACCGATCACTTCGCAGCATAAAGGCATTGTTTCCGATGGGCTGAATCTCCAAATAGTCATAAAAGCTGACAATACGGGAAAGCTCCTCATCGGATGCACCGCCCACCACTGCATCAAACAGTTCTCCGGCTTCACAGGCAGAACCTACGATCAAGCCACTGCGATACCGCTGCAGCACACTTTTAGGAATACGGGGCTGACGGTTAAAATAATCGATATGAGCCATGGACACCAGACGGTACAAATTGATTCGTCCCTCATCGGTGGAGGCAAGAATAATCACATGGTGGGTGGGCAATTTTTTGATCGCCTCATCGGTCATGGCACTGATGGAATTCATGCCATGCATATCTTCAACGCCCTTGTCCTTCAGCATTTCCAAAAATTTCTGATAGATCAGGGCTGTACACTCTGCATCATCCACTGCACGATGGTGATGCTCCAGGGAAACGCCCACTGCCTTGGCTACCACATCCAGCTTATGCTTCCTCAGATCCGGCAGCAGGATACGGGACAATCCCACCGTATCCACAATGGTAGGTGCATAAGGCAATCCCAACCGCTTGGCGTTGGCTTCAATAAATCCGGTGTCAAAGGACGCATTGTGAGCCACGATCACCGCATCTTCGCAAAATTCAAGGAACTTGGGCAAGACTTCTTCGATCTTAGGCTGACCGATCAACATCTGGTCAGTAATACTGGTCAGTTCTTCGATTTTTGCCGGAATTGGCTCGCAGGGATCCACAAAGGTGGAGAACCGATCCACGATCTCTCCGTTTACCAATTTCACAGCGCCAATCTCAATGATCTTACAGCTGACTGCACTGAGTCCCGTGGTCTCAATATCAAATACCACCGTAGGAACTGACAACGGCTGGCCTTTGCTGCGAACCACCACTTCCTTCAGATCATCAACCAGATAACCCTCCACGCCGTAGATAACCTTGAAGGGATCCTTATCGCCTACCTTATGGTAAGCCTCAGTGAATGCCTGCACACAGCCGTGGTCTGTCACCGCCATGGCCGTCATTCCCCACTCTTTTGCACGCTTTAACAGATCTCCCACATCGGAGACGCCGTCCATATCACTCATTTTGGTATGACAGTGAAGCTCCACCCGCTTCTCATCGCAGGTGTCCATCCGTTTGCTGACCTCCACTGCACCGCGGCGGACACCGGTCACCCGGCTGACTACCATTTCATTGTCAAATTTATCAATATCCACCATACCGCGAACACGAAGGGCTGCTCCCGGTTTCACAAAGCCCATAACCTCGTCTTTCTGCTCCTCTTTGAGAAACATCTTCACGGTGATGGTATCCTTATAGTCGGTCAGATCAAACATCAAAATGGTCTTACCGCTGCGCAAGTCCTTGGGTTCCACGGCAATAACTACACCGTTGATCACGATAGCCCCCATCTCCGGGGTAACCTCGCTGACAGGCGTAGCATGATCGTCAAAGTCATAGCCAAAGAGTACATCATCATTCTTCGGTTTTTTCTGGAAATTCTTTCGATTGCCGAATTTATCCTTGCCGCTAAACTGGCCGGTCTGACTGCCGGGAGTCTTTGCCGCCTGTCCTGAGCCTGCACCCGAATCAGCTTTTGACCCTGAACCACCGGCAGCACTCTTTCCACTGCCGGACTGTGCTGCCCCACCGGAAACCGCTGCATGTGCTCCATCATCGGCTTTTCCATCAGCTGCCGAAGCATCTGCCACCAGCATACCATCCTCGCCCATGACTTTGCCGGCTCTTTGCAGGATCTCAGCGGCCTGACGACGTTCCTCTGCCCCATTATCCTTCTTGCCGGCCATAGCTTTATACTCAAAATTAACGTCCAGATCTACACCGCATCGCTCCCGGAACACCTTTTCCAGCACACGTTTCAGTTCGCCGGCCTTGCTGCGTGCCACCAGGGAATCCTCCAGATGAAGGGTACACAAATGATCCCCCGAAAACGCTTTTTCGGCCTTCCGCATCAGATTGAACAGCATCAGACTGTAAGACTTCAGTTCATATAAAATACTGTCCTCATAGGCCTTCATCAGATTTTCCGGCGTGTACTGCGCTGACAGGTGATAACGCTCATGGATCGTCACGGTCGTCGGCACACCGGAAAACAACTGCTTCTTAATCTCCGCCTCCATCTGATGGATACTGCGCTTGTGGATCAATCGCTCCGACGTAATATATATTTTCAACGCACTGCGATCACGGGTTGAAACCACTTTGTCGATCTCCACCCGCTCAAACAGTGCTCTCTGCTCCTCGTTTACCTGAAGGCCCGGAATGGCCTCCCAAAATAATTTCGACATTTATGTACCTCTTTCATTCCTTCAGGCGCTTACTGTCTGCTTAGTCCTCCCGATTTACCGATCGTTCCACTGCAAACCCTTCCGGATACCGTGCTCTCAGCTTATCAATATTCATCTGCAGGATCTCCTCCAGCGGATAGCCGATGGCCGTGGCCGTCTCCGCCAGATACCAGGCAACATCACCTAATTCCTTGGCCAATTTCTCCCGGTCCAGTTCATGGCCCTGAGCCAGATGCTTCTTTACCAGATCAATGGCCTCACCCGACTCACCGCAAAGTCCCATGACACCGTTGATCAGCACATCCCTGGGCGACAATGCCGGATTTAATGTGGTCATCGCCAGTTTTTGGTATTCATTTATGGTCATGCCATGCCCTCCACTTCTGCCACTACCTGCAGCAACCTATCATCCACCAGCTCTCTGCCGTAATAATCCAAAAACAAATCCTTGTATGCATCAGTCCCCAGATTGTATTGCAGAGACCAAATTGCCCAGTAAAGATCAATGTGACGATCACCCACACCGGCCTGTCCCACATCGATAAACGACCGAAACACGCCGTTCTCCATGATCAGATTGGGCAGGCAGGCATCACCGTGGATCAACGTGTCCCGCTTCAGTCCACAATGACTCTCCGGCATATAGGCCTGCATGCTGAGAGAGACAGGCAAGCCTTCCGTCGGCTGCTCATGGAGCTTCCGCAGACTCTCTGCCAAAGCCCTGCACACCAGTTCCGGTTCGCCAAGATAATGGGTCATATCCTGACCGGTCACCTCTCCGGTCACCAGATAATCCCGATCATCAGAGAGATAACAGACAAACTCAGCCCCTAAACCCATCTGTGAAAACCGTTCCGTCAATTGGGCCTCCACACCCAACTTCCCTTTTTCATCCATCTTAATATAATATCCCCGATCACTGTACAGCACGACCGCACCGGAGTGACAGCTGCTGTCGTAAATACGAGCATCATTCAGGGCAAACTGCAGTTTTGCCGGAAAATCCTTTATGTTGATTTGAATTAATCTCTTTTCCATAGTTGCTTATTTCTTCACTTCCATATTACTTCACGGGCACTCCCGCGCAAATCAACACTTCCTCTTTCCCGTAAACATCTCCACGTCAATGCGCACCACAGCAACGGACTGCGCCTGCGCATCCTCAAAGACAAACTCCCTGCCGGTCTGATGACGCATCAGCACAGAGAGTCCATGCTTCTTTTCCTTCATATCCTCCACAATGACTGCCTTTCCATTTCCGATCACACTGGCAAAGCGATAGCCGTATGTACAGGCAATATCCCCCTCCACCAGCTGATGCTCACAATCCATCTCCACACAAACAGAAGGATTCACCCCAATCGCAGACAGTTTTCGTCCCTCTTTTGCACAGTGAAGATAGATTTTTAGCTTTTCCTCCACAAATTCATATCCGAAATTCACCGGCACAATGTAGATACCCTGCTCATCGATCATACCGATACGGCAGACCTTGCAGGAATCGATAATCTGCCTCAACTCATTGATATCGGTTACTTGTCTGTCCTTTCGACGCATATTGCCACCTCTTCATCTTTCCGACCACTTCTGTTAATTCCGGTGACAGCCTGTTAATTCCGGTGACAGCCTGTCAATTCGCGGTTCATCCAACCAAAACTCAGCCAACTAAAGCCCACACCACAGCAATCACCAGTGCCGGCAGCATGTTCGCCACCTTGATTTTTCTCTCCCAGATCAGGTTGACTCCCACACAGAAAATCAGCATAGAACCAACCATGGAAAGATTGTAAAGCGCTCCTTCTGTCATCAACGGCTCTACCAATTTGGCTAAGATCGTCACACTTCCCTGCAGCAAGCCCACGGGAATGGCAGAGAAAATGCAGCCTTTACCCATGGATGCGGTCATGATCATGACCAGCACCAAGTCCAATGCAGATTTCGCCACCAAAATCGAATAATCGCCGAAAATCCCATCATTAATGGCTCCCACAATGGCCATGGCCCCGATGCAAACCGTCAGCGATGTGGTCACAAAACCATGGACAAAGGAATTATCCCGTGCATTTCCGGTCTTTATTTTCAGCCAACAGCCAAATTTCTCCAATTTCCCATCCAGATCAACCAACTCGCCCAACACAGCACCTACAGCCATGCTGACAATCACCATCATAGTGCCATTACTGCTTAAACCGCCATCCGCAATGGTCAGCATTTTTTCCAGCGTTCCGCTGATCCCGATAAACATGGTACAGACGCCCAGCGCCTTGATCAGCGTATCCTGAAACCGCTCCTTCAACAGCTTGCCAAACAGCAGTCCTCCCAGACCGCCGATAATGATCGCTGCCACATTGATGATCGTTCCCAATCCTATCATGAGTATGTCCTCTCCCTGATGTCATCTTATGTAAAATTCAAAAACATGCCCATTCCGTATGTTTCAATTCAAAATCGCTGTTTCCATTTGCCAAGCAACCGATTCACAATGATTTCTGCAACACCAGCACCGTATAATTCTCCGTGCTGTACCGATTTCCGGTGTAACTAAATCCGTTTCGTTCCCAGAACCGTCTGCCCTCGGCATTTTCCTCAATGCAGCCCAGACGGATCTCTTTAAACCCTCTAGCCTTTAAATAAGCACACAGTTCTCCCATAAATCCTCGTCCAATCCCCTGCCCCTGCAGTGCGCCGTCTACCATAAACCATCCGATAAAGGCCGTCTCCGGGTTGGGATAACCGGTGATCAGATCTAAAATCGCCACCATCCGGCCACCTTCATAGATGCCGGCAAAATATTTATCTTCCAACGTCCTCCCCGGCGGCAGTGCAGTTAACTCACCTTTCAGTGTCTCCGGGTCCGGATCACACTTCATGTAACCATAGTAACGGGGATTGCTGACGCAGAGACGATACAACTCGGAGATATCCGTCTCGGTGAGCAAACGAACACTATAATCAGCAGATGCTTGTTCAATATCCAGTCTCATACGAAAAGTATTTATCCTCTTCCTTTACTTACCCCAGTTCTCCAACTCACTTCTCAGCACACCCAAAAGTTCACTTTCCGGAACCTTGCGGATGATCTCGCCGTGCTTGATCAGCAGTCCCTCACCGATTCCTCCGGCGATACCCAAATCAGCTTCTTTCGCCTCACCGGGTCCGTTTACCACACAGCCCATGACTGCCAATTTGAGATCCAACTCCGGGAATCCTGCTGCCATAGTCTCCACCTGATTGGCCAGACCGATCAGGTCAATCTGAGTTCTGCCGCAAGTAGGACAGGAAACCACTTCGATACCGCCCTTGCGAAGTCCCAACGTCTTCAGAATGCGCTTGGCGGACTTTACCTCCTCCACCGGGTCGCCGGTCAAAGAGACACGGATCGTATCTCCGATGCCCTGAGAAAGAATAATGCCCAAGCCCACTGCGGACTTGATATTTCCGGACCAAAGGGTGCCGGCTTCGGTGATACCTACATGGAGAGGATACTCCGTGCGGGTGGCAATCAGCTCATGGGCTTTGGCACACATCATCACGTCGGAGGACTTGATACTGATGACCAGATTGTCATAGCCCAAATCCTCGATGATCCGCACCTGGTTCAATGCACTTTCCACCAGTCCTGCTGCCGTCACGCCGCCATCCCTTGCAACGATTTCCTTCTCCAGAGAACCGCTGTTAACGCCGACACGGATGGGAATATTTCTCTCCTTAGCCACATCCACCACAGCTTTTACCCGGTCAATGCTTCCGATATTTCCGGGGTTAATGCGGATCTTGTCCGCCCCATTCTCCATGGCTGCAATGGCCATCCTGTAATTAAAATGAATATCCGCCACCACCGGAATATGCACCGCCTGCTTGATCTTTCCCAGACTGACAGCCGCCTCCTCTGTAGGCACGGTGCAGCGGATGATCTCACACCCCGCCTCCTCCAGACGTAAAATCTGGGCAATCGTTCCTTCTGTATCCTCGGTTTTTGTATTGGTCATGGACTGGATGGCGATGGGGTTATTTCCACCAATCACCACATTTCCGATCCGAACTTCCTTGGTTTTCATACGAATCATGGTAAGTCTCCTTTTCTATCTATCCATTTATCTGCCAATCTGTTTTTTTCGCACATTACAGCGCACAATATGATACTAACCCACCATGTCATTATAGCAAACCCGCACCCAAAATACAATATTCATCTTTCCATTTGTCACGCAAGGGTGTATAGTAAGCGATTAATCATACTAGACAGCCTCCTAACGATTTAGAACATTAAAAAGGTGCGTAGCCGAAACTGCGCACCGAAAAAAGCAACCCAGTCCTGGTTCGAAACAGTGAACTGCTTTTACAAATATTTTATTACTGAAATCGCAGTATAGCGGAATCTTATTAAATGCTTAGGTTTACTTCAAAGATTTCAACATTTCTTCAATTGTTTCATATCCTAATAAAACAATTCGGTCTTTAAATACTTGACCTCCATAGAGTGTGCTTACTGCACCGGCTTTGGTCTTTGTTCCAAAGTAAACACTATCATTTCCATTGTAGTCAGCTCTCCAAAATTCTTCAGGAATGTCAAATAAGACTAATTTGCTTTCGCTGCTTACAAACTCTAAATCCAATTCTTCTACAGTTCTTTTTTCTACAGGAAATTCCAATCCAATAGTTACGCTATGAATTTTCCCAGTCTTTTTATCTTTAAACTCAACTTTATTGTGCTTGCAATCAGTATCATTGAGCCATACAAACGGAAATGCTCCTGCTTCAGTTACATCTATGATAGTATGTGTGCCATTATATTGAACTGATAGATAATCCGACCAGTTCTCTGT
>JAFOFP010000295.1 GCA_017387285.1 Lachnospiraceae bacterium | reverse complement strand
GTCATCAATTCCGACAAGCCTGTGCTGCTGGATTTCTGGGCAAGCTGGTGTGGCCCTTGCCGCAGGGTAGCTCCTATTCTGGATGAGATCGCCAGAGAGCGCCCGGACATCAAGGTGGCAAAGATCAATGTGGACGAGGAGCCGGAACTGGCCAATCAGTTTCGGATCATGAGTATCCCGACCCTGATGGTGATCCGGGACAAAAAGATCATGGATCAGGAGATGGGGGCGGTGCCTAAGCATCAGATTCTGGCCATGCTGTGATCTGCGGTTTAGAAAGGTTTAAGAATTATGATTAGCACTCACCTATTGACAGTGCTAACAATTTGTGTTATATTCGCTCTAGAACAATAAAAATCCGGGGATGGTGCATACAGAGGCACATTCCATGGGACAATGTTCAGAGAGTGAGGTATATTTATGGATATTCAGAAATTTACACAGAATTCTCTGCAGGCAGTGAAAAATTGTGAGCGGTTGGCCTACGATTACGGCAACCAGGAGATAGATCAGGAGCATCTGTTTTACAGTCTGCTCTCCCTGGAGGACAGCTTGATATTGAAGCTTTTGGTCAAGATGGGACTCCAGCAGGAGTATGTGATGGGCTGCGCAGAGACCGTGTTAAAGAAAAAGACCCGGGTATCCGGGCAGAATGTGCAGCTGCACATCAGCAATGATCTGAATCAGGTATTGATCTACGCCGAGGATGAGGCGAGACAGATGGGTGACGAGTACGTTTCGGTGGAGCATCTGTTTTTGTCTCTGTTAGCCCGTCCCAACCGGGAGATGAAGGAGCTGTTTCGCAGTCTGGCCATTAACCGGGAGCGGTTTTTGCAGGCCTTGTCTACGGTTCGCGGCAATCAGCGGGTGACCACGGACAACCCGGAGGCTACCTATGACACCCTGCAGAAATATGCAGTGGATCTGGTGGAGAGAGCCGGAAAGCAGGAGCTTGACCCGGTCATCGGCAGAGATGAGGAGATTCGAAACATCATTCGTATCCTCTCCCGCAAGACCAAAAACAATCCTGTCCTTATCGGTGAGCCGGGAGTGGGTAAGACCGCCGTGGTGGAGGGTCTGGCCGGCCGTATCGTCCGCGGCGATGTGCCTGAGGGGCTGAAGGATAAGAAGGTATTTTCGCTGGATATGGGAGCACTGGTGGCCGGTGCCAAATACCGGGGTGAGTTTGAAGAGCGGCTGAAGGCGGTTCTGGATGAGGTGAAAAAGAGCGACGGCAGCATCATTTTATTTATCGACGAGCTTCACACCATCGTCGGCGCGGGCAAAAGCGAGGGAGCCATGGATGCAGGCAATATGTTAAAGCCCATGCTGGCCAGAGGAGAGCTTCACTGTATCGGAGCCACCACCCTTGATGAGTACCGAAAGTATATTGAGAAGGATCCGGCGCTGGAGCGCCGATTCCAGCCGGTGCTGGTGGATGAGCCTACGGTGGAGGACACGATTTCCATTCTCCGCGGATTGAAGGAGCGCTACGAGGTGTACCACGGGGTAAAGATCACCGATGCGGCACTGGTGTCGGCGGCGACACTGTCCCATCGCTATATTTCCGACCGTTTCCTGCCGGATAAGGCCATCGATCTGGTGGATGAGGCCTGCGCCATGATCAAGACAGAGTTGGATTCCATGCCCACCGAGCTGGATCAGCTTTCACGAAAGATCATGCAGATGGAGATCGAGGAGGCTGCTCTGAAAAAGGAGACAGATCGTCTCAGTGCAGACCGTCTGGCGGCGCTGCAGCAGGAGTTGGCAGAACTCAGGGAAGAGTTTTCCGGAAAGAAGGCTCAGTGGGACAATGAAAAGCAGTCGGTGGAACGGTTGTCGGAACTGAGAGAGCAGATTGAGGAAATCAATCATCAGATACAGATCGCCCAGCAGAAATATGATCTGAATAAGGCTGCTGAGCTCCAATACGGAAAATTGCCGGAGCTTAAGGCGCTGCTGGCCCGGGAGGAAGAGTATGTAAGGAGCCGTGAGATGACTCTGGTCCATGAGAGTGTGACTGACGAGGAGATTTCCCGGATCGTTTCCCGCTGGACCGGCATTCCGGTGGCCAGACTGACGGAGAGTGAGCGCAATAAGACCCTCCATTTGGATGAGGAACTTCACCGCAGAGTCATCGGTCAGGAGGAGGGAGTGACCAAGGTTACGGAGGCCATCATCCGCTCCAAGGCCGGGATCAAGGATCCCACCAAGCCCATCGGTTCATTTCTGTTTTTGGGCCCCACCGGTGTGGGAAAGACTGAGTTAGCCAAGTCGTTAGCGGCAACCTTGTTTGACGATGAAAGTAATATGGTTCGCATTGATATGAGTGAGTACATGGAGAAATTCTCCGTATCCCGACTCATCGGAGCCCCTCCCGGATATGTGGGTTACGACGAGGGGGGACAGCTCACCGAGGCGGTCCGCAGAAAACCCTACAGTGTGGTCCTCTTTGACGAGATCGAGAAGGCACATCCCGATGTGTTCAATGTGCTGCTGCAGGTGTTGGATGACGGGCGGATCACCGATTCCCAGGGGCGAACCGTCGATTTTAAAAATACGATTCTCATTATGACCTCCAATATCGGATCCGGCTATTTGCTGGACAGCATCGATGGAAACGGGGAGATCAGACCGGCGGCGGAAGCGGCGGTCATGGAGGAGTTGAGAGCTCATTTTCGGCCGGAATTCCTAAATCGACTGGATGAGACCATCCTGTTCAAGCCGTTGACAAAAGAAAATATCGGTGGTATCGTAAATCTGATGCTGGCGGATGTCAATGACCGTCTGAACGAGCGGGAACTGACCATTGTACTCACCGACCGGGCGAAGGCCTTTGTGGTGGATCGGGGCTATGATCCGGTGTACGGAGCCCGCCCGCTGAAACGTTTTCTGCAGAAACACGTGGAGACATTGGCGGCCAGATTGATTCTGGCAGATCAGGTGCGGACCGGAGATACCATCGTCATTGATGTGGTGGATGGTGAACTGAGAGCCGGAACGTGACCAAATGAAGGTGGAGGAAAGAGAGGATAGGGACATGGAGAATCAATTGCCCAGGGATCCTTACATGCTGCTGAGCGTTATCAATACTCAGCTGAGGGATAGGTTCAGTGATCTGGAGAAGTGCTGCGATTACTATGGTGTCGGCTGTGAGGAGATAAAGGAGACACTGTCTGCAGTGGATTACCGGTATGATGAGGAATTAAATCAGTTTGTGTAGGATCGGGACAGGACCTTACCCATGAGGAGGAGAAACTATTTTGGCAGAGATAAATAAAGAAACAAGAGTGGAAAATACAACGGCAGGGCTGACCCTGGAGGAACTGAGAACGAGACTCACCGCTCAGAACTATATTGTGGATGACGAGCTGTTGGTGACCCTGTATGTGTCCCTGCAGCTGGGACGCCCGCTGCTCATTGAGGGTGAGGCCGGCGTCGGCAAGACGGAGGTGGCCAAAGCCATGGCTGCGGCCCTTGGCCGGGAATTGGTGCGTCTCCAGTGCTATGAGGGTCTGGACGAGAGCAAGGCGCTGTATGAGTGGAATTACCAGAAACAGCTTTTGGCTATTCAGGTCAATATGAATCAAAAGAATACGGAGGAATTGACAGCAGAATTATTCGGCGAGGATTATCTGCTGGAGCGTCCCCTCTTAAAGTCCATCCGCAGTGAGGAACCGGTGGTGTTGTTGATCGATGAGATCGACAAATCCGATGAGGAGTTTGAGGCCTTTTTGCTGGAGCTGCTCTCGGAGCTGCAGGTGACCATCCCGGAGCTGGGTACGGTAAATGCGGTGACCCGCCCCTTCGTGGTGTTAACCAGTAACCATGTGCGGCCACTGTCGGCTGCACTGAGAAGACGCTGTGCATATCTCTATATCGATTATCCCACCGTGGAAAAAGAGGTGGAGATCATTACCGGACGGTTGCCCATGATCGAAAATCAGCTGGCCCGCCAGGTGGCGGAGGCTGTTCGCCACATTCGCCAAAATGAAAGGCTGACCAGAAAACCGTCCATCGCGGAGGCAATCGACTGGGCTGCGGCATTGATGGCACTGGGAGTGAAAAAGATCGACCGCAAGGGCCTTGCGGACACTATGGGGTTCTTGCTGAAAAATAATCAGGATATGGATGCGGTACTGCAGGATGACGAACTCTTCACAAATATTCACTGAAAATCTGACCTATTTTATGGGGATGCTGAGAAAAAACGGCCTGGCTGTCGGGATCAACGAGAGCCGGGACGCTTTTCGTGTCATTGAAACGGTGGGGATCGGGGACAGAGCATATCTGAAACTGGCCCTGCAGGCTATTCTGGCCAAGAGTGAGAAGGAGAAGGAGATTTTTTCTTCCTGCTTTGATGCCTATTTTGTCTCTCAGGAGGAATGGGAGGAACGGCTCAAACAGGAGCTGGAGACGGAACACCGACACCAGCAGCAGATGGAGGCCGCCGAGCAGGAGCTGAGCGTTAACGGTCAGCCCTTAAAGGTTCGGGAGGAACTGAAGGCAGTGTACATTCAGCTGTCTGAGGAACGCCGGAAAGAGATGCAGGAATATCTGAAAAACTTCCCCAATCCTGTCCGGAATTCACCGATTCTGTATACCAATTATATCAGTCACATGGTTGAACAGCAGCTCCTCAAGGAGGAGGGCGAGCTCTATGAAAACCAGAAGGTTACGGAGGAGAATCTTCTATATAAAAATATCGGAGATTTCTCCGAGGAGGAAGTTCCCAGAGCCCTTCTGTTGATCCAAAATCTCACCAGACAGTTGAATAAAAAACTGCTGAACCGCCGGAAAAAGGCGGGTAAATCCGGTACCCTTGATTTTAAACGGACGATCCGATTGAATCTGCAGACGGGAGGAAGCCTTCGCAAGCTGGCTTATCGCAGACGGAGCAAGAGAAGAAAACGTCTGGTGCTCCTTTGTGACGTGTCTGCATCCATGCTTCGGGTGTCGGAGTTTGCCCTGAGATTTATTCAATCCATGAATGATACCGCAGAGGGAGCCAGGACATTTCTGTTCTCTGAGCAGCTTCAGGAGGTGGACATCTTTGCCCTGCGGGATATGGATGCATTTTCCGACTATGTGAAGGAGAGTCCTCTTTGGTGCAAGGGTACCAATATCGGCGGTGTTCTGCAGAAACTGCTCGGCATCCAACCGGCGGTTCTGGGAAGCAACACCATTGTACTGATTATCAGCGATGCCCAGACCGTAAATATTCCCCTGACGGAGATGATGGTGGAGGAAGTACAAAAGCAGAGCAGTCACATTTACTGGTTCAATCCCATTTCGGTTCGCCGGTGGGAGGAAAGTAAGAGTATCCGTGCCCTTCGTCCCTATTGTACCATGTTAGGCTGCAGCACACTGGAGGAGCTGGCACTGGCCTGCGAGAAGGCCCTTAGCGACACCTGATGGGTGAAATAAAGCCAAACCGACTTTTTTCATGGATTTATCATGAAATATTCAGAGAAAATCATGGTAAGTCCATTGATTTATGTGGATAATATGTGGTAAGCTATAGGGAAAGCGAAAAACGAAATCATCGGCAAACCCGGATTTCGACAGATGGAGAGAATTATGAACGAACAGCAGGATAACCGCCAGAATGACGGTAACCGCAATCAAAACGGTAATCACAACAAAAACAGCAATATGATCATGATGATGGTGACGGCAGCCATTGCCACCCTCTTATTCATCACGATCATCAGCAGTTTTGTCAATACGGGAAATAAGGATTATGTGGCCTACAGCCAGTTTATCGAACTGTTGGAGCAGGAAAAGGTCAAAAAGGTTCAGCTAAACGAGAGCACCCTTCAGATCGTGTTTACCCTGAAACAGGAAAAGGAGGTTCCGAAAGACAGCATTGCCTATCTGATGCAGTCGGAGCCTACCTACTATACCAATATGAGCAGCTATGATATTCAGCTGATCAACAGACTGGAATCGGCCAATCTGGAGCTCTATGACGTAAAAAACAGTGACACCAACTCTATGCTGCTGTCTATTCTGCTCAGTTATGTGCTGCCCATCGCGCTGGTATGGATCGTCATGGGCGTGATGATGCGACGCATGGGCGGAGGCGGCGGTGTCATGGGCGTGGGCAAGAGCAATGCAAAGCGCTATGACATGCAGAAGGACACCGGTGTCACCTTTAAGGATGTGGCGGGACAGGATGAGGCCAAGGAGTCTCTGGTGGAGATCGTTGATTTCCTTCACAATCCTCAGAAATATTCCACCATCGGTGCAAAGCTGCCCAAGGGAGCGCTGCTGGTGGGGCCTCCCGGAACCGGTAAGACCCTGCTTGCCAAGGCGGTTGCAGGAGAAGCCAAGGTGCCCTTTTTCTCCTTGGCCGGTTCGGATTTTGTGGAGATGTTTGTGGGTGTGGGTGCGTCCCGCGTCCGTGATCTGTTTAAGAAGGCTCAGGAAAATGCCCCCTGTATCATCTTTATCGATGAGATCGATGCCATCGGTAAGAGCCGTGACTCCCGCTTCGGCGGAAATGACGAGCGTGAGCAGACGCTGAATCAGCTGCTCTCCGAGATGGACGGTTTCGATACCAGCAAAGGTGTGTTTATTCTGGCGGCCACCAACCGACCTGAGGTGTTGGACAAGGCATTGCTTCGTCCCGGTCGTCTGGACCGCCGGATCATTGTGGACAAGCCGGATCTGAAGGGCCGGGTGGCTGTCCTCAAGGTTCACGCAAAGAAAGTAAGTCTGGATGAGACTGTGGATCTGGAGGCTATCGCGTTGGCAACCTCCGGTGCAGTGGGTTCCGATCTTGCCAATATGATCAATGAGGCTGCCATCAATGCGGTTAAGCATGGCCGCAAGGCAGTGAGTCAGAAGGATCTGTTTGAGGCGGTTGAGGTGGTTCTGGTCGGTAAGGAAAAGAAAGACCGCATCATGAGTGAGCGTGAGCGCCGTATCGTCTCCTACCACGAGGTGGGACATGCGCTGGTCAGCGCCCTTCAGAAGGATGCGGAGCCGGTACAGAAGATCACCATCGTTCCCCGTACCATGGGTGCGCTGGGCTATGTGATGAATGTCCCTGAGGAAGAAAAATATCTGAATACCGAGGCTGAGCTTCGGGCAATGCTGGTACAGTTTTTGGCCGGACGTGCGGCGGAGGAGCTGGTATTTGAGACCGTGACCACCGGTGCGGCCAATGATATTGAGCGGGCTACGGCGGTAGCGAAAGCCATGGTGACTCAGTACGGTATGTCCAAACGATTCGGACTGATGGGACTCAGCAGTATTGAGAGCCAGTATTTGGAAGGTCGATCTGTGCTCAACTGTGCCGATGAGACGGCTGCAGATGTGGATCAGGAAGTGATGGAGATGCTTAAGGCCTCCTACGAGACAGCGAAACAGCTGCTCAGTGATCACCGGGAGGCTCTGGATAAGATCGCTGCCTATCTGATCGAGAAGGAGACCATCACCGGAAAAGAGTTTATGCGTATTCTTCGGGAAATCGAGCCGGAGAAACCGGCAGAGTCAGAGGAAGTGACCGTTGCCGAGCCGGAAAACGGGACTGTGGTGGAAGCAGATCCGGAGTGATCCGGTTATTCGACAAAAAAGTAGTGAAAAAACAGGTATTTTAGCGAATTAAAGTGGTAAAAATTAACAAAAATTCTTAATTTCAGAAAAAATGTAAAAAAATGATTGTTTACTTATTTAAATAGTGCTATACTAGGCTCATTCTGTGAAACAGAGGGACTAGAGGAGAACACTATGTTACGAGAGACAAGATTGAAGCAGATCATGGAGTTGCTGCGCCGGGAAGGGCGGGTCGAGAACCGTGAGCTGTGTAAACTGTTTGGCGTATCGGATATGACGATCCGTAGAGATTTGGATATTTTGGTGGATGAAGAAGATGTGATGCGGACCAGAGGCGGTGCGGTACTGAAACGGGAGCTGCGCCGGCAGGTGGCAGAGCGCCCTATGGATGACCATGAGCGCTGCAAGGAGCGGATCGCACGCAAAGCCATCGATCTGATCGCTCCGGGTCAGCGTATCTTCATCGATGCAGGAACGACCACCAGATGGGTGGGGCGTCTGATGCCTTCGGATGGACATAACGTGATCGCTACCAACAATCTGGCGGTGGCCATGGAGATTTCAGATTATCAGAACGTTACGGTTCTGGTGATCGGTGGAGAGCTTCAGGGCAGCAGTATGTCCTGCTTCGGATCACTGACGGAGGAGCAGATCCGCAGATACAAGCTGGACATTGCGTTTATCGGCGCGGCAGCCATTGACGACGATGGCTTTGTCTACACCGGATTTACTTCCGAAGCCGGAACCAAGGGCTGCATTATCCGTTCTGCAAAGAAATCCTATTTGCTTGTGGAGTCCTGCAAATTCAGCCAGGATAATCTGATGAATTTCTGCCATGTGCGGGCCATCGAGGCCATTATTACCGATGCGGGGGTTTCTCCCGAGGCGGTGGAGAAGATGGAGCAGGCCGGAACCAAAGTAATCATTGCGGATTGACGAAAAATACTTGACAGTAAAAGCGTCAGGTGGTATATTGAAGACAAGTTAATAAACTGCGAGAGTAAACAGAGGCGATGCAATGAATACAGGAAGTGTTTCATTTACATCGCCCTTTTTTACTGGAATGCCGAAATAGACAAAGAAAAGCAGACTGGAGAGCATATGGGTGAGTTAAATCGGGAGATCATTTATGCGATTTCGCAGATGAAAGAGTTTGAGCGATTTCTTGACAGCGATCTGGACTGCTGTGTTTTGATGGATATGCATCTGGCATTGCTGGCATCCATGGTTCGGGCTGCCCATGAGAGGGGGAAGAAGGTGTTTTTCCATCTGGATCTTCTTCGGGGGATCAGTGCGGACGAGTACGGGTGCGAGTTTGCCTGTCAGTATCTGAAGGCGGATGGGATCATTTCCTCCAAGGTGAAGGTGATCGAGACGGCGAAGAAAAACCGGAGAGTGGGTATTCTGCGGTTGTTTCTGATGGACAGCAAGTCTCTGGAGAGGGGACTCAACCTGTGTAACAACTGTCAGCCGGATTATGTGGAGATCCTTCCGGGCATTGCCTGCAGTATATTGCCTTATCTGAGGACGAGGACGACCTCGAAGCTGATGTGCGGTGGATTGATTAAGACCGCAGATGAGCTGAAAGCCTGCTTTGATGCAGGAGCCTGTGCGGTGACTGTCTCCCGGATGGAGACGATCAGACAGTACAGAGAAAAATATGATTCATAAACGGAATTACCGTTTTGATAAACATTTCAAGGAGGATTTTTAACATGGCAGTAAATGAAACAAGACCTTATGTACAGTGGGAGCTGATCAACGATTTCATGATCGATGTATTCAAGGCATACGGCGTTCCCGCTGAGGATGCAGCAATCTGTGCAGATGTTCTTCTGGAGTCTGACCGTCGCGGTATCGAGAGCCACGGCTGCAACCGTTTCAAGCCCATTTATCTGGATCGTATTAAGAACGGCACTCTGTTGCCTGTAACCAATTGTGAGATCGTTAAGGAGACCCCTACCACTGTAGTTATGGATGCTCATAACGGTATGGGTATGGTTGCTTCCCACAAGATGATGGAGAAGCTGATCGAGAAGGCAAAGGTTTACGGTATGGCAGGTGGTACCATCTACAATTCCACCCATTACGGTATCGCAGGTTACTGGTCCACCATGGCTGAGAAGGCCGGTATGATCGGTATCACCGGTACCAATGCTCGTCCTTCCGTAGCACCTACCTTCGGTGTTGAGCCTATGATGGGTACCAACCCCTTCACCTTCACCATTCCTACCGATGAGGAGTTCCCCTTCAACTATGACTGTGCTACTTCCATCGTACAGAACGGTAAGATCGAGTACTACGAGCGCAGCAACAAGCCCACTCCTGCAGGTCTGGTTGTTACCAAGGATGGTGACACCCTCACCGATTCCGGCGAGATCCTTCGCGAGATGCGTAAGGGTAACTGTGCACTGCTTCCCGTTGGTGGTATCGGCGAGGAGACCGGCGGATACAAGGGTTATGGTTTCGTAACCATCGTTGAGATCCTGTCCGCAGCACTGGCAGGCGGCCCTCACACCAAGGCACTGACCGGTAAGAAGGCTGATGGTAGCAACGACTTCTATCGTCTGGGTCACTTCTTCTTCGTTATCAACCCTGAGTTCTTCATGGGTCTGGATACCTTCAAGAACACCACCGGCGATATCCTTCGTGCACTGCGTAACTCCACCAAGGCACCCGGTGAGGATCGTATCTACACCGCAGGTGAGAAGGAGTACATGTCCTGGCTGGATCGTAAGGACAAGGGAGTTCCCGTTGGCGAGTCTATCCAGAAGGAGTTCATCCAGCTGCGTGACGAGTGTGGTCTGGACTACAAGTTCCCTTTTGAGGCATAATTTAGCGTTATAAAATTCGGACGACGGTCAGGCAGTGGGTATGTTTGCATGCAGAACTGCCTGAACATCGGACGGGTGAGGCGGTATGAGCAAAAAGCTCTGCGCGGCAGGGTGGTTTGCGAATATCGGTTTTAATATATTTAATATCGAAAATTTGGAGGATATAACTATGGATTACGCAAAAGAGTCTTTGAGACTTCATGGCGAGTGGGCCGGCAAGATTGAGGTTATCACTCGTGTTCCCGTAGCAAGCAAGGAAGATCTGTCTCTGGCATACACCCCCGGTGTTGCACAGCCCTGTCTGGAGATCCAGAAGGATGTAGATAAGAGCTATGAGCTGACCAGACGTCACAATATGTGTGCAGTTATCACCGACGGTACTGCAGTTCTGGGTCTTGGCGATATCGGCCCCGAGGCTGGTATGCCTGTTATGGAAGGAAAGTGCGTTCTGTTCAAGGCTTTCGGCGATGTAGACGCATTCCCTCTTTGCAGCAAGTCCAAAGACGTTGATGAGATCGTTAATACCGTTTATCTGCTGTCCGGTTCTTTCGGCGGCGTAAACCTTGAGGATATCGCAGCTCCCCGCTGCTTCGAGATCGAGCGCAAGCTGAAAGAGAAATGTGATATTCCGATCTTCCACGATGACCAGCATGGTACCGCTATCATCACTCTGGCAGGTCTTCTCAACGCTCTGAAGGTTGTTGGAAAGAAGAAAGAAGAAGTGAAGATCGTTACCTCCGGTGCAGGTGCTGCAGCAATTTCTATCGTTAAGCTGCTGCTTTCCGCTGGCTTCAAGAACGTAATCATGTGTGACCGTTCCGGTGCTATCTACGAAGGCCGCGAAAAGGGTATGAACTGGATCAAAGAGGAAATGGCTCTGGTAACCAACCTGGAAAAGAAGCAGGGTACTCTGGCAGAGATGCTGGTTGGCGCTGATGTATTCATCGGTGTATCCGCTCCCGGACAGGTAACCACTGAGATGGTTAAGACCATGAACAAGGATGCTATCATCTTCGCATGTGCGAACCCCACACCGGAAATCTTCCCGGATGACGCTAAGGCAGGCGGAGCAAGAGTTGTATCCACCGGTAGAAGTGACTTCCCCAACCAGATCAACAACGTTCTGGCATTCCCGGGTGTATTCCGCGGTGCTTTCGATGTTCGCGCAAGTGATATCAACGAAGAGATGAAGATGGCTGCTGCTCAGGCACTGGCTGATCTGATCACTGACGAAGAGCTGAACGAAGAATATATCATTCCCAAGGCTTTTGACCCCAGAGTAGGTAAGACAGTTGCTGCTGCTGTTGCGAAAGCTGCAAGAGAAAGCGGCGTTGCAAGAATCTAATCTTCAAGCCAATCACGACGGGTATTACAACGGCGTCCGGTTTTCGGACGCCTTGTATACCCGTTTTCTTTATCAAAAGTGAAAGGATTATTTATGAAAAAAACGTTCAAACCAATGCGGCTGTTCTGTATTCTGATGTCGCTGCTCCTGACCCTCAGCCTTTCCGCATGCGGAAACAGTCAGCCTGCAATCTCTCAGGATGATGCTTCTGCAGGAACCGCAGCCCCCGAAGAAAGCACTGCCGCTCCCGCGGAACCTGCGGATTCGGCAGTTGTCTTATACGAAGAAACCTTTGATGCCTACGGGGAACTTACATTGAGAGACGGCCCCAATT
>JAFOFP010000294.1 GCA_017387285.1 Lachnospiraceae bacterium | reverse complement strand
CTACGGATTGTTCAACGCCCAGGAAAGAGGAAACCTCTTCATCGGTGCAGGTGAGCGTGTCTATGCCGGCATGGTAGTGGGTGAAAATGCAAAGACCGATGATATTGAGGTAAATGTCTGCAAGCGCAAGCAGCTGACCAATACTCGTGCATCCGGCTCCGACGACGCTCTGCGCCTGGTACCGCCCAAGCAGCTGAGTCTTGAGCAATGTCTGGAGTTCATTGACACCGATGAATTGCTGGAGGTGACGCCAAAGCACCTGCGTATCCGGAAAAAGATCCTGGATTCCAAGCTGAGAAAGAGAGCTGAGATCAAGAAGGGTTGAGGCTGCATTTTAAGCGCATATTTCACAATAATGGTTGAAAATGGTATATCAGTTGTGTTATGATATATGGGATTTGAGGTATCACACAGGAGTGATCCGCAGTGATTGCCCATAACACGGAAATTTCCGGGGAGACCCGGTGGAAAACGTAAAGGAGAGCGTAAAGAATGGACAATAAGGTAAAAGCACTGGAAAAGATCAAGCTGTTCGTGCTGGATATGGACGGAACCTTCTATCTGGATGATCAGATCATTGAGGGATCTCTGGATTTTTTGGAGGCAGTAAAGGAGAGCGGACGTGATTATATTTTCTTCACCAACAACTCTTCCAAGTCCCCCAGCATTTATATTAAGAGACTGGCAGGCATGAACTGCTTCATCGGCAGAGACAAGATCATGACCTCCGGCGATGTTACCATCAAGTATCTGCAGACCAACTATGCAGACAAGACCGTATATCTGGTTGGTACTCCCGCCCTTGAGGAGACCTTCGTTGAGGCCGGCATCAAGCTGACCAAGGATATGCCCGACATCGTAGTTGTTGGCTTCGATATGACCCTGACTTATGAGAAGCTGGAGCGCGCTTGTACCTATATCCGTAACGGTGCCCTTTTCCTGGCTACTCATCTGGATATCAACTGCCCTACCAAGGACGGTTTTATTCCCGACTGTGGTGCATTCTGTGCAGCCATCACCCTGTCCACCGGTGTGCAGCCCAGATACCTTGGAAAGCCTTTCAAGGAGACCGTGGATATGGTTCTGGCAGCTACCGGCTATGCGAGAGAAGAGGTTGCTTTTGTCGGTGACAGACTGTACACTGACGTTGCTACCGGCGTAAAGAACGGTGCAAACGGTTTCCTGGTACTGACCGGCGAGACCCATCTGGAGGATGTGGAGAAGTCTGAGGTTAAGCCCGATGTGATCTACGATTCCCTGTATGATATCGGCTGCAACATCCGCAAGCTGGGCAAGTAATTGTCCGGGTAACCGTTCTGCTATAAACGATAAATGAAATAAAATGTATATTTGCGCTGTCGGCTTTCGCCGGCAGCGTTTTATCGTATGTATGGAGAAATGCGATCAGCTCAGCTTTCCGGTTTCCAGACTGAATCGATAGACACAATCGGAGAGACGGTCGCAGGCATCGACTTCGGTGTCGTTAATTTCCTTGACCATCCGACAGAGAGAGGAATAGTCCGGGCTCATGGTCTTGGGAATGATGATCACCTCGTGAATGCTGCTGGGAAGGATATACAGGTCACTGTTTTTTAACTGGGCAAATTCGTTCAGCTTGTCTTTGTAGAGGATGCAGCTGGCCCCGAAAAAACGCTGGTGATTGCTCAGAACATACAGAGGGCCGTCATCATCCTTGTTATAAATTTCGTTGAGGATTTCCTCGGCCAACTGCTGTACATGATCCGGAGTCGGAGGAACACTCACCGGTTCCGGTCTGCCCTTCAGATACTCATTGAGCTCCTCACACAAATAATCCCGGATAATGGTATTCATAGGGCGGATCTCCCAACCCAGGGAGAGGGTATTCTTCATGCCGATCCGGTAAAGGGCGGCCTCATTGGTCTGCCAAAGCTGAGTGTGCTCATTGCGGATCAGTACGGTGGCATTGCCCAGAATCTCATTGCGAAGGACAAAATAATAAACAATAGCCAGATCAAGGAATTTCCGGTGAGGGATACTGGCCAGCAACTCCCGGTTAGCTTCATAATTGATCAGCTTGATGGCAATACTCTCCCGGACGGTTTCGAAATCGGTGAGCTGGTCCAGATCCAGAAGACCGAACTGGGGAGCCTGTTTGAACAGATTGAAAATCTCCCAGATGATCTCATCCATCGGGCGTCCCATACTGAATTGCTCGTAGTATGGATTCAGATATACGGTGGGCGAGATGTTGGCCTCGTCGGACATGACGATGAGGCCATCCAGAACGATGCCGTTGTTTTTGCAAACAGGATGGCACTGGACCTGATAACGGTCTCCCAGAATCGTCTGAATGCAGTCGGTGATGCGGCAGATAAAAGCCTGATACTCCATAAGATTACCTCCATAGATATGAAATAGATTTTATTTGATTTGCCGGAACGGCAGATCGAACATAGAACAGCTGCCCGACACAGAAACGGCCGGAGAGAACAGAAAATACGGAGGGGAGCGTTTGATCCGAAAAAACGCACACTTTCCCCTGTAAAAGGAATGTTGATGAAAAGTCTGTTGAAATAATTTCTTGGGTAAAAATGAATCGCAGAACTCAGAAGCTACGATAGAAAATAGATTGGTACGGACAAGTGTATACGCAAAATCGGAAAATGTCAAGAATTTTTATTGACTATTTTCTCCTTTTGTGCGAAAATAGAAAACAGTTATGGTGTCGGAAACTGACGATCACCATAAAGATCAAGAGCAAAGTTTGAAAGGAGTTTTAAATCATGATTTATTCACATGAAGTTGAAATGATGTGCCCTGTTGCTCAGGGTGTGAACCATGGCTGCGCTCCCATCCCCGAAGAAGCAAAGTGGGTGAAGGCGAAAGAAGTAGCAGACATTTCCGGTCTGACTCACGGTGTTGGCTGGTGTGCTCCTCAGCAGGGTGCTTGTAAGCTGACTCTTAATGTTAAAGAGGGTGTTATCCAGGAGGCACTGGTGGAGACCATCGGATGTTCCGGTATGACCCACTCCGCAGCGATGGCATCTGAGATCCTGCCCGGCAGAACTATCCTGGAGGCGTTGAACACTGACCTTGTTTGTGACGCGATCAACACCGCGATGAGAGAGCTGTTCCTGCAGATCGTTTACGGACGTACCCAGAGTGCATTCTCTGAGGATGGACTTCCCATCGGCGCAGGTCTTGAGGACCTTGGTAAGGGCCTTCGTTCTCAGGTTGGTACCATGTACGGTACACTGAAGAAGGGACCTCGTTATCTGGAGATGGCAGAGGGCTACGTTACCGGTATCGCTCTGGATGCTGACAACCAGATCATTGGCTACAAGTTCGTTTCCCTCGGTAAGATGACTGACTTCATCAAGAAGGGTGATGACCCTAACACCGCATACGAGAAGGCATGCGGACAGTATGGTCGTGTTCAGGATGCGGTTAAGATCATTGACCCCAGAACCGACAAGGAAATTCAGTAAGGGAGGACGACGACGATGGCATTGTTTGAATCATATGAGAGAAGAATAGATAAGATTAATTCCGTGCTGAACAGCTACGGCATCGCTTCTCTGGAAGAAGCAGAGAAGATCACCAAGGACGCAGGCCTTGAGGTTTATGATCAGGTAAAGAAGATTCAGCCTATTTGCTTTGAGAACGCTTGCTGGGCATACATTGTAGGTGCAGCTATCGCGATCAAGAAGAACTGCAGAAAGGCTGCTGATGCAGCTGCAGCTATCGGTGAGGGTCTGCAGGCATTCTGTATCCCCGGTTCCGTAGCAGATACCCGTCAGGTAGGTCTTGGCCATGGTAATCTGGGCAAGATGCTCCTTGAGGAGGACACCGAGTGCTTCTGTTTCCTGGCTGGACATGAGTCCTTCGCAGCAGCAGAGGGTGCTATCGGTATCGCAGAGAAGGCAAACAAGGTTCGTCAGAAACCTCTGCGTGTTATCCTGAACGGTCTTGGAAAGGATGCTGCTCAGATCATCTCCCGTATCAACGGATTTACCTATGTAGAGACCGAGATGGACTACTACAAGAATGAGGTTAAGGAAGTATTCCGTAAGTCTTATTCCGAGGGTCTTCGTGCAAAGGTTAACTGCTATGGTGCAAACGACGTAACCGAGGGTGTTGCTATCATGTGGAAGGAAAACGTTGACGTTTCCATCACCGGTAACTCCACCAACCCTACCCGTTTCCAGCATCCCGTAGCAGGTACTTATAAGAAAGAGCGTACTCTTGCAGGCAAGAAGTACTTCTCCGTAGCATCCGGCGGCGGTACCGGACGTACCCTTCATCCCGATAACATGGCAGCAGGTCCTGCTTCCTACGGTATGACCGATACTCTGGGACGTATGCATTCCGATGCTCAGTTCGCAGGTTCCTCCTCCGTTCCCGCTCATGTAGAAATGATGGGTCTGATCGGTGCAGGTAACAACCCCATGGTTGGTATGACTGTAGCAGTTGCAGTT
>JAFOFP010000293.1 GCA_017387285.1 Lachnospiraceae bacterium | reverse complement strand
GCTGCCAGCAGCTCCACAAACTGCTTGGCCACTCTGGGAGATCTGCCTCCGTTGCGGATCGCATGAGCCTCCGCCCGCACATCCAGCTTGTCCTGCTCTAAGGTCACGCCGTGCTGCTTTGCCAGTTCATGGACAATCGTCAGATACTTCTCCTTGTCCGGCTTTGCAAAGGTCACCGTCAGGCCAAAGCGTGCCGACAGACTCATCATTTCCTGCATGGTATCAAAGAAATGAATGTCATCGCCCTCCCGGTCAGACAGGGTCTCCTTGATCAGATGGCGGCGGTTACTGGTGGCGTAAACTGCCACATTGTTGCTTCGTCCGCTGACGCTTCCCTCCAGGATCGCCTTCAGCGCACTGAAATTATCATCGTTGGCGTTAAAGCTCAGATCATCCACAAACAAAATAAATTTCAGGGGATTTTTCCCCAATGTATCCACCAGCTCCGGTATTTGATAGAGCTGGTTTTTCTTTACTTCGATCAGGCGCAGTCCCTTGTCATAGAAGGAATTGGCAATCGCCTTCACCGCGCTGCTCTTTCCCGTTCCCGCATCTCCGTAGAGAAGCACATTGCAGGCAGGCTGTCCGGCCAGAAGTGCCTCCGTGTTGGCAATAACCTTCGCCCGCTCACGCTCATAGCCGGGAAGTTCCTCCAAGGTCTGAGGATCCGGGTGCTTCACCGGTACCGGATGACCATCGGTCACCGTAAAGGTATAATGGCGGGCAAACATTCCATAGCCATGGATGTGAATATCGGCCATCCGCTCATGGAACAACCGCCCGAAGTCCAGCTCTGAGGTCTGATAGGAAGGCAGGTAACCGGTATGATCCAGATGAGCGGTCATCTCCCTTGCGGTGACTCTGCTCAGTTCCTGCAAAAACTGCAGCTCATGATCCAGACATTCCTCCAAACAAGAACCCACATTGCCATCGGCACACTTGCGGGTCACATAGAGATTTTCATCTTCAAGCATCAGCTCCAACAGATAGTCGCTGAATTTCTCCGTCTTCCCATAAAGGACAGTGACAAACTCACAGTACAGCCCCACCCGGTCTGCTCCCAATTCTGCAGGTGCGGCCAGATAGCGATCCAATGCATGAATTACGGGATCTCTCAGTATATTTCGAAAAACCACCAGACTCTGCAGCCCGGTATGTAACGCGATTGCATTCATGTTTTGTTACCTCTTGCATCTGTATATCTCTATCTATACATGAAGGTCGGTTGCCTTCATCGCAGATATTCCACAATCCCCAGACATAGCTCCCAGGCCAATCGGTCTTGATAGGCTTCTGTCACCAGCATCCCTGCCTCCTGCCAATTGGACAAGAACCCGGTCTCGGCGATCACAATGGGACAGCTGACATGTAACAGCAGATAATAGTCCCCGTTGGCCTTCACCACCCGCCGATTCATGCACTCCGGCATGGAATTTAGCCTCTCCTGCAACAACTCAGCCAGCTTTTTTCCTTGCTCCGACGTCTTGTAATAAAAGATCTGAGGACCGCAGACGCCCTCCTGGGAATAACTGTTTTGATGGATACTCACCACAAGATCGGGCTGTATCTCCTCTATAAGCTGACATCTGTGGTTCATGTCTGCTCGCTTTTTGTTGCTGTCAGAGGAGGTGTAAAGGCCATCGTCAGTCTCACGGGTGAGATAAACCGTCATATCATTGGCTTCCAGATACGCCTTCAGCTTCAATACGATAGCCAGATTGATCTCTTTTTCCAACGCCTGATTGACCCCGACTTTTCCCGGATCAATTCCGCCATGGCCTGCGTCCAGCACCACCACCGGCTTATGGATGGGCAATCCCAATTTGGCACTGACCGCCTCATTGGAGATGGCGAGGGCACTGATCGCCAAATACATCAAAAGCATCAGAAAATACTGAGCCCAGCGGTCAGCCCGACTGTCCTTATTCTGCCGGAGTCTCTCGCCCAATTCTGCATAACGCCCCTGTGTTCCACGATTTTCAGACATACTCGGTCATACCTTACAAACACGTTTCTGGTAAAGTTTATGCCCGATCCGCCGAAAATATGGCCTCTGATCCGGTTCCGGTTTTATGGTCAGCTGCGCATTTTGCCCATTCCGCGCTCCATGCCGGTGATACCGGTACGGCACATCTCTACGATCTCATAGGGCTCCATGACCTTCAGGAAGCCGTCGATCTTCTCGGATTTTCCGGTCAATTCAAGGATCATACTGTCCACAGACAGATCCACGATCTTGGCTTTATAGATATCGGCGATATCCTTCAACTCACTGCGGTAATTAGCCGGTGCAATGATCTTGATCAGAAGGAGCTCCCGCATTACGCTGTTATCCCGTTCCAGCACAAACACTTCCCGCACATCCTGCAGTTTTTCGGTCTGTCCGATGACCTGATTCAACACGTCCTCATCTCCGTGGGTCACAATGGTGATACGGGTAATGGCCGGATTGCTGGTCTCCGATGCAGTGATGGCATCGATATTGAACCGACGGCGGGCAAACAATGCTGCGATCCTCGCCAATACATTGGCACGGTTATCTGCCATAATACTCAGAACATATTTTTCCATATAAGAAACTCGCTCCTGTATATTAATATTTGCTTCACCAAACATTCCCTTACTTCATCACGATGGAATCTACGGTTGCTCCCGGAGGGATCATGGGAAGCACTCTCTCATCCTTGTCCATCACGCACTCGATCCAGACAGGGCCTGTCCGCTTCATGGCCTCATCCAAGGCCTCGGAAAGCTCCTGCAGATTGGTACAGCGAAAACCTCTTCCGCCAAAACCGTCAATTACCTTTACATAGTCCGTCTTTCGATGGGGGTCAGTGCTGGAATACCGCTTCTCATAGAACGCCGCCTGCCACTGACGAACCATACCCAGGACTGCATTATTGAAGATCACGGTGATTACCGGCAAGTTATAGCTGACCGCCGTACACGCCTCATTCATATTCATGTGGAAGGATCCATCACCGGTGATGTGGATGACCGGCTTCTTTGGACATGCCACCTGTGCACCGAGGGCAGCTCCGTAGCCGTAGCCCATGGTTCCAAGGCCACCGCTGGTCAGGAAATTGCGGCTGCCTACATGGTGAATGAACTGTGCTGACCACATCTGGTGCTGACCTACGTCG
>JAFOFP010000045.1 GCA_017387285.1 Lachnospiraceae bacterium | reverse complement strand
TAGTCCGGGATCAGATTCCATGTACTTCCACCGATCGACCATCCGTTTAACAAGGATGGCAAGAACGTCATAAAACAGACAGAGCCGACCATCAGCAAATGCTGTTTCTTCGTCTCAAGACCGTTAAACGCCAAATTGATGAACGGGATACACAAAAACAGGCCGATATACATCTCCACATACCAGGAATACTGGGCCGTGCCGTAATTCAAAATGTCGCCAATCCACTGAAGTACCGTCTTTTTTGTCCCGTAGTATCCGATGCGGAAACACAGACAGATCAGAGAAATGATCAGCCATGAGATCACTACCCTGAACAGTCCGCTGTAATACTTCTTCGTCGGACGGTCATTGGCTCTGAGATATCCCGTAATCAGCATGAACAACGGCACACAGGTATAAAACAGCCAACGGCTGCTGCCGGCCAGCCACATGGACAGCCCCTCCATCTTCTGAAAATAAAAGCCATTGTTGTAATAAAAGTGTACACTGATCACGAAAATCACTGCAACTGCCCTGATCAGATCAAGTCCGAATTCTCTCCTTCTCATCTGCCCCCACCTTTCATTGTTTCCGGTGAACTCTGTCACCGGTCTGTCTCTTACTATTGTACCTGCCACACCTTTTCTGTCAAGAAAAAAGTCAGTTCCTGACGAAAAAAGCGCTCCCTGCCAACGGCAAAGAGCGCATAAAAATTGTTTTTTGTACAGCCGATGAATTCACTTGATACCTGCACTGTATTTTTCGTATTTACCGGCACTGTTCCACAGGATCCATTCATCATATCCCGCATCGTAGACCGCATCCAACTGAAGGGACAACTCATATCCTCCATACTCCAGATATCTGCCCTCTCCCAGCCAGTCTGCCGTAAAGGTCTGCATCCAGGGACGGACAATGGCACAGTGATCCCCCACATTAGTCAGGATCGACAATGCGGTTTTGGAATCCGTCATGGCTCCGTTTACGATAGCATAGGGCTGAGTATCCGGATGCTGAACACCGTAGATGGGGCTGGTATAATGGGAAGGATATACCATGGGACAGATATAATCCAGCCACTTGGAAAGCTCCACATAATCCTGTCCAACGTTTCCGCCATCCTCATCGCTGCCGATAATGATACCGTATACATCGGCAGATACAAACACGCCCTGGGGAACCAGTTCACGGCAAGCCAGCTCCACAAAAGAAGTGATGGCTTCCTTACGAACCCCTGCCGCCTCCAGATTGTAGGTCACACCGTCCTCCAGATAATATCCGGTACCGCCATAATGAGCTACCTGACCGATATAGGTGGTAGGGAAACGAATATAGTCGTACTGGATCTCGTCAAAGCCCAGATCCACCGCCGCCTGACTCACATCCATCAGGTACTGACGGACAGTCTCATTTTTCGGATCAAGCCAACGATATCCCTGTGAATCAATGTATGCGCCGGTTCCTCTGGGAGAACCTTCTTTCCACCACAGGCTGCAGTCTGTCCGATTTTCTGCCAGGACATTGTCACGGAATGCAG
This sequence comes from Lachnospiraceae bacterium, assembly GCA_017387285.1. Classification (GTDB taxonomy): domain Bacteria; phylum Bacillota; class Clostridia; order Lachnospirales; family Lachnospiraceae; genus RGIG423. The sequence continues at coordinate 3,452 of JAFOFP010000045.1, read as the reverse complement.
CGATACGGGCGATCAGATACGCTCCGTGATTTTTTAATTCGTTCATCACTGCCTTCAGATCATCAGCAGATCTGAAGATCAGATCACCTTTGATTTTTGTCACTTCATCCGCCAGCGGAATATCCAGATCAACGGTCAGATAACCTCTGTCATCCTTGACATCGATAACGACTGCATTGATCACTGTGGTATCCAACAGCGTGATCACATAATCCAATATACTGCGGTTAGCAGCTGCCGTAGCACTCAGATACACCGCTTTCGCCTCAACGGGATCACGGGGATCATCCGCCCAGATATCCTCCAGTGTCAGTACCTTCGGTGCTTCCGTAGGCGCCTCCGTAGGAGCCTCTGTGGGTGCCTCCGTGGACTGCTCCCCCGATCCGGTGGGATCATCGAAGGAAGGATCGTCCTTCCCCACATTCCCCCCCGTCTCCGTAGGATTCTTTTCCTGCCAGGGGAGCTTTCCGCTGCCCTGAAGCATAAACAAAAGAGCGGTACACACTAACGTAAATGCCAGCACGGTGCTGATGATCAGCACGATCCTCTTTTGTCTGCGTTTTCTCGCCCGATAACTCAGGCGTGAATTGCCTCTGCTCATGTTTCAAAACCTCCCGGACGAAACTCACTCGTCCTCTTTCGCCAATGCTTTTTTTACCACATCACAGTCTTTACTGTGCACACAGCGTTCAAATTCGCAATCGATATGCTCCAGACTCCATCCGTACTCACTCACTGTGTACTCACAACTGATCATCTGTGTCATATTGTGCGCTTTACAGTAACCGGTAAAAAACAACTCCTCTGTCCGGTCCATCACGCCTCTCCTCATTCTACCCTATTTTCGTCAACTGTGCAAGACCTTCTCGAAAGCCAGCCGTTTCGCACCGTCCGCCAGATAGATCGTCCCGCAGTGGCGGTAACCGTTTTTGATAAACAGCCGCTGCATGGACAGATTGTCCTCGTGGGTATCTCCCCGCAGAGAATACACGGTGGGCTCATGGTTCAGACAGCGTTTTGCCATAAACTCGACCACCGCTCCGCCATAGCCCTTTCCCTTTACCCGGTTATCCATGGCAACCCGGTGGATCACACCACTGGGACCGTCAGTCAGCCACGCTCCGTCGTATATCTTCTCGTATGTAGGCTCCTCTCTGAAAGAACACATAAAGGTCCCTACCACCTGACCTTCATCCTCCAGCACATAGCTCTCCTCCAATTCCATATCGGCAAGGATAGCTTCCTCATTGGGATAATTGTTTTGCCACTGATCGATCCCCGCTCCCCGGAAGTATTCCTGAGCTTGGTGAATGATCTCCATGATCCTCGACAAATCACTTTTCTGTGCCAATCGTATCTCCATCTGTCTTCTCCCTAAGCTGTCAAATTCCCATCCGAATCCCCATCGATTACGCCTGCCGGCAATCAATATCCGAAGGTTCCCTCCAGAGACTCGTCATTGTCCACCCAGTCCTGAACCAAAACCATGCGATACTCGTCCTTGCTGTCACGGATATAAACTCTTTCGATACCAGCATTGATCACCATGCGCTTACACATGGAACAGCAGCTGGAATTGCGGATGTACTCATCCGTATCCATCTCCAGTCCGCAAAGGAACATGGAGCTGCCGATCATTTTATCGCGGGGCGCACTGATGATGGCATTGGCCTCCGCATGCACACTGCGGCACAGCTCATAGCGCTCGCCTCTGGGAATATTTAACTGCACACGTACACAAGTACCCAGATCAATACAATTTTTGCGGCCGCGGGGTGCTCCAACATAGCCGGTGGAAATGACCTCATCATTTTTCACGATAACCGCGCCGTATCTTCTGCGCAGGCAGGTACCACGGTTTGAAACCATCTCTGCCAGATCCAGATAATAATTGATCTTGTCTCTTCTTGCCATAATTTTCTCCTTTGTCTATCACTTTCTGGTGGGAACGATCTCCAGCCAGTATCCGTCAGGATCGGTAATAAAATAGATGCCCATCTTGGGATTTTCGTATACGATACAGCCCATCTCCTCGTGGAGCTGATGAGCGGCCTCAAAATCATCCACTCTGAATGCCAGATGGAACTCCTCATCGCCCAGGTTGTAAGGATCCTTTCTGTCTGCCAGCCAGGTCAGTTCCAGTTCAAAGGCACTCTCCTCATTTCCCAAATACACAATGATGAACGAACCGTCAGATGCCTCCTTACGGCGTTTCACCGTCAGCCCCAGTGCCTTCTCATAGAAAGCGAGGGATTTCTCCAGATCCAATACATTGTAATTCTCGTGAACCATAGCAAATTTCATGTTATTATCCATCCTTTTTATTTATTTTCGCTCTCAATTCCGGCATTTTCCGTGCCGGAAATTTTCCATTGTAACCGTTCTGTTTTCCGGTCATCCATGCTTCCCGCAGACGATAACCGCACCCTGGGAGCCACGCTGTCCACCGGTGTACCGATGAGACCAGAACCGCTCATGGTCACACATGGTGCAGACTTCACTGATCTCCATCTCTCTTACTCCCGCCTGCCAAAGATCAAGGGCATTCAGCTGTTTTAAATCCGAATAGTATTTCTCACCGTCAAAGCGGATAAACGGCTCCGCCTCATGGCCAAATGCCGCCTTCATGGCCAGCGGCACATCCTCGTCCGTCTGAAAACAACACTGACCGATATTGGGTCCAATGGCAGTGCGTATATCCTCAGGTCTGCATCCGAATGCCTCCACCATGGCCCGCACCGTTTTCGAGCCGATCCGGGATGCCGTTCCTCTCCAACCGGCATGGGCAGCACCCACTGCTCCCGTCACCGGATCCCAAAAAAGGAGCGGTGTGCAGTCGGCGGTAAAGATCACCAATCCGCAGCCGGGATCATCGGTGATCAATGCGTCACACTCCGGATAATCGCGATGATCAAGGGTGCAATGATCCGTTTTTGTCACCCGACGGACAATATCCGAATGGATCTGTCGGGTAAGCACCAACGCATCTGCTCCGATCCCCATAGCCTCGGCCAGCCGTCTGAAATTTCGATCAACGTTTTCATCACTGTCTCCCCGGTGTCGTCCCATATTTAAACTGTCAAAGATCCCTGTGCTGACACCGCCGGCTCTTGTGGTAAAACAATGGGGAACCTTGATGTTTTCCGCAGCGAGATATGGAAAATCACCCTTGTAATCGATCACCACGGCCATCGCACATCCTCCATCCTATTGTATCAGAATTTCTCCTATTGTACCAGAATTTTTCCTTTTTTTCCAGACTTATCTTTGTGTTTTTGGCTTTTGCAGGCATGTTTTTTCCTGTTTTTCAGATACTACCATTGAATACATTCCCATTGAAAGGAGTTTTTATGAAAACCATCCGCCATTATGACGACCCGGCAGCCTATCCTGCCATCAAAAACGGCGAGGTAACCGAGTACCCCGCCGACGATATTATGGACGATTACAAC
>JAFOFP010000292.1 GCA_017387285.1 Lachnospiraceae bacterium | reverse complement strand
TTTCAGGCCGGTTGTTGAATCTTAAGGGAATAATGCTCTTACCCAATCCCCTGCTGACAATCATAGAGGTGCTTCCTTCAGAAAAAAGACCCGCGTCAAATTTCGGGAAGAAACCCTGATGGGGCGCAAACAGGCCACCAATGAAAGGCAGACGGAATTGTCCGCCATGGGCATGACCGCTGAATACCAGATTGGCTCCGGCATCGACGTAGGTATGAAAGAGTTCCGGCCGGTGGGCCAGTAAAACCGTATAGCTGTCAGACTCATTTTGTAACGCAGACAGAGCTGAAGCACTCGCAGATGCCCCATCTTCAAACAGACCTTTATTCCGGAAACTGGGATCGCCAATGCCCATGAGGGTGATACACGCTCCATCCCGGGTTATCTGAACCTTCCGGTTCTCAAGAATAACCACGCCGGCTTCCGCCAGACCGGCTTTCAAATTATCATATTCATCCACGCGGGACTCGTGATTTCCGGATACGTAATAAACGGGAGCGATTTTCATCGCCTGCCGGGCAAAGACCAGTGCGATATCAACATCCGTATGACGGGAATCGATCAGATCTCCGGTGATCACGATGATATCGGGACGGGAAAGGGAGAGCTGTTCGATCAGCTCCTCATTTCCTTCTCCGAACTCGTCGTTATGCAGGTCTGAAATCTGAGCGATCCGGAAGCCATCAAAGCCTTTCGGAATTTGATCGCTCAAAATCTCATATTCATTGATTTCGAGAGCTGTATTACCCCAGACTGACCAAATACCCAAACTCATGAGAAAACCGATGGACACCATGAGGATAATCTGCTTCTTACTCAGTTTCTTCATCCGATTTCTCTTCCTTATCATTTCTACGATTTCCTGCATCGATGGCAGAACCTATGCAGAGACCAATGCTCATGCCAAGGCACATACACATGGACATATCGTCAGTTGCCGCACCGATTGCGGTACCAATGGACATCCCCAGGCACATAAAGATGGGCATATACTGAGTCTGTTTTTCAGAATTCTTATTATTTTTCATATTCTCCTGCATTTTTCTTTCCGTAAGTTCAATAACATCTCACCAGATACGAATCTCCTCATTTTCGCGTACGAGAGCGAGCATAAGAAGCCCTCCTATCCAAGCCATTTAGTCGCTGCTTGTGGGAATATAGGGACGGATTGCATTGGCTACATTATAAATGGGCATGGTCTGAAGCCAGACTCTTCCCGGACCTGTCAGAACGGTATTGAAGATTCCTTCACCTCCGAAGAGCATATTCTTGGCACCGGACACGGTCTGAATGTCCATCTGAACAGAGGGCTCAAACCCTGCTACATTGCCGGTATCAACAATGATCTGCTGACCGGGTTTCAGGATGTACTCCATGAGATCGCCATCGATTTCCACAAAGGCTGTACCGCGACCGGAAAGCCGCTGCATGATGAAACCCTCACCGCCAAACAAACCTGCACCCAGACGTTTCTGGAAGTGGATGCTGAGATTCACACCTGCTTCCGCTGCGAGGAATGCACTTTTCTGCACAATCATTTCGCGCCCCGGAGCAATTTCCACCACCTTAATCTCACCAGGGAAGCTGGAAGTAAAGGCGATCATACCTGCGCCGCCTCTGGCAGTATAGTGGTTCTGGAACATACTCTCACCGGAAAATGCCTTGGAAAACATGCGGCCAAGTCCGCCTCCGTGGGTTTCCATCTGCATATTGGGACTCATCCATGCCATGGATCCTCTTTCCGTAATCATTTTTTCTCCATTTTCCAGATTGCAAATCACAACAGGAAAG
>JAFOFP010000044.1 GCA_017387285.1 Lachnospiraceae bacterium | reverse complement strand
GGATGACAGTATAACAGGGTAAATATGAGTAAAAACAAACAATTTGATGTAAATATACTTGCCGGAGACGGCCAATGGGAACATCTCTATGATGAGGTGCAGATCATTGAAGAGACAAAAATGAGCGATGAGGAACGGCTGAGAACGGCCGTTCCTGCTTTGCTTTCCTGGTTTTCTTCCCATGCGAGGATCCTGCCCTGGAGAGAGCAGCCAACACCTTATCGGGTCTGGGTGTCGGAGATCATGCTCCAGCAGACCAGAGTGGAGGCGGTGAAGCCCTATTTTGAACGGTTTATGGGGGAATTGCCCGATTTATCTGCATTGGCGCAGGCTGAAGAGGATAAGCTTCTCAAACTCTGGGAGGGGCTGGGATATTACAGCCGGGTAAGAAACTTAAACAAAAGTGCGAAATTGGTGATGGAGGAGCATGGAGGAGAACTGCCCGACGATTATCAGAAGCTGTTGAAGCTGCCGGGGATCGGTTCTTACACTGCCGGGGCGGTGGCATCCATTGCCTTCGGGCGAAAGGTGCCGGCGGTAGATGGAAATGTGCTCAGGGTGATCTCACGGGTATTGGCCAGCCGCGAGGACATCAGTGATGCTGCCACCAAGAAAGCCATGGAGCAGTTGCTTGGGGAAGTGATGCCTGCAGATGCTCCCGGCGATTTTAATCAGGCGTTGATGGAGGTGGGAGCCACTGTCTGTATTCCCAGGGGAGAGCCCATCTGTGATAAGTGTCCTTTTTATACCCTGTGCCTGAGCCGCAGAGATGGGCTGACCGGAGAGATTCCGGTGAAAAAGGCAGCCAAAGCCAGACGGATCGAGGAACGGACGGTTTATCTGGTCACCGACGGCGTGAGGGTACTGGTGAGAAAACGTCCGGAGAAGGGGCTTCTGGCAGGGCTTTACGAGTTTCCCAACCTACTTGGATGGTTGAGGGAGAACGAAGAGGAATCCCGGATAAAAACCTGGTTGGAAGCAGCAGAATCAAAGTGTACAGACATCGGTCGTGGGGCTGTTGCGGAGTCGGTCGGGGATGCCATTCATATTTTCAGCCATGTGGAGTGGAGAATGAAAGGGTATCTCATCCGTTTGCCGGGCGAAGTGCTGAATGTGGCAGAAAAGAGCGGTCAGTACTTGGCTGTGGATGGGAATGAACTGAAAGAGCGTTGTGCCATTCCCAACGCATTTAAGTTTTATACCGAAAAAATTGCGGAAGAGTTGGATAAGAACAGGAATTAGTGTTTGGACTTCAAGGATTCAACGAAAAAAACACAGAAATTCATTGTGATAATGCACAAAAACGAAAGGATGGTTTTGGCAATTTTCACAGTGCCTACAAAAATAAAAAATCTGATGAAAAAGGCTTGTTTTTACAAAAACAGGTGACTATAATGAATAGCGACATCAAAGCTGACAGCTTAGTTGACATCATTTGCAGACAGCACAGGATCAGACAGTATAGGAAAAAAGCGAAAGAGAAGGCAGTTTTCCCCCCGGGGAGGCTGCCTTTTTTCGTGCGGTGAAGAAACTGAATAAAAAAATTGGCGAAAGCTCTTTACATTTGTCGAAAGATGTGGTATAAATAAGAGTCACTATGGGTTAATATGCGGTTATTGTACTCATGGTGAATCTTGTCACTATTTTGGCAAGTGTGAAAGGACGTGAGCCTGTGGAAAAAGAAAAGTTTTTGGAAAAACTGCAGAAGTTGGTAGAAGTCGGTAAAGTAAAAAAAGCCATGGATATCAACGAGATTCAGGACTTTTTCGGCAATGAGGAGTTGTCGAAGGAGCAGATGGATCATGTGATCACCTACCTCGAACATCAGGGTATCGAAGTCTTGCGCGTGATGAGTGATGATCTGACACTGGAAGAAAATCTGGTGCTCGACGTGGACGTGGACGAAGACAATTTCGATATGAGTGAGGAAGAGGACATTGATCTCAATGCCATCAATCTGCTCAGCGGTGTCAGCACAGAGGACCCGGTGAAGATGTATCTGAAGGAGATCGGTACCGTTCCCTTGCTGACGGCTGACGAGGAGATCGAGCTGGCCAAGAGAAAGGCCGACGGAGATCAGGAGGCCAAGGAGCGTCTCATCGAGGCAAATCTGCGTCTGGTTGTCAGCATCGCTAAGCGTTACACCGGAAGAGGAATGAGCTTCCTTGACCTGGTTCAGGAGGGTAACCTGGGACTGATCAAGGGTGTCGAGAAGTTTGATTATACAAAGGGTTACAAGCTGAGTACCTACGCGACCTGGTGGATCCGTCAGTCCGTGACCAGAGCACTGGCTGATCAGGCCCGCACCATCCGTGTGCCGGTACATATGGTTGAGACCATTAACAAGATGTCAAAGATGCAGCGTAAGCTGACTCTGGAGCTGGGCTATGAGCCTTCCACCCATGAGCTGGCACAGGCGTTGGATATGACCGAGGAGAAGGTCATGGAGATCATGCAGATCGCCAGAGAGCCTGCTTCCCTGGAGACTCCCATCGGTGAGGAGGACGATTCCAACCTGATCGATTTCGTTGCCGACGATAAGGCCATGACCCCCGAGGGCAATGTGGAGTCTGTGATGCTGAGAAAGCACATCGATGCTCTGCTCGATGACCTGAAGGATAGAGAGCGTCAGGTTATCGTCTTACGTTTCGGTCTGGAGGACGGACATCCCCGCACACTGGAGGAGGTTGGCAAGGAGTTCAATGTCACCCGTGAGCGTATTCGTCAGATCGAGGCTAAGGCACTGAGAAAGCTTAGAAATCCCGTGAGAAGTAAGCGGATCAGAGATTTCCTGTAATAATGATAAGATAAAGATCGTCGGATCAGTAGATTCGGCGGTCTTTATCTTTTGTTGAGAGATCAATTTGGTCATTTTAAAAATCAATTTGGTCATTTGTTGAAAAATGACTAAATTGACTTGACGATTGACGGAGATAAGCATATAATTCAGCCATTGATGGACAAGGTAACAGAAGTATCGGAGGCCTTATGAACCAAATCAACTATCAAAAAGAACTGGATAAAACCATCGCCCGCCTGCAGGCAGAGAACCGTATCCCCACCCTGCTTCTCCATGCCTGCTGTGCACCCTGCAGCAGCTATGTGCTGGAGTATCTGAGCCGGTATTTTCAGATCACTGTTCTCTACTATAATCCCAATATCTCCCCCCGCGCCGAGTACGACACCCGTGCGGAGGAATTGAAGCGACTCATCGGCGAGATGGAGTTTATCCATCCGGTGAAGCTTCTGGTGGGAGAGTATGAGCCGGAGAAATTTTATTCCATGGCCAAGGGAATGGAGGAACTGCCCGAGGGGGGAGAGCGGTGTTTTCGGTGTTATGAGCAGAGACTTCGTTATACGGCAGGTCTTGCAAAGGAACAGGGATTTGACTATTTTACCACCACCCTAAGCATCAGCCCGTTGAAGAATGCAGCCAAGCTCAATGAGATCGGTGCCAAGCTGGCGGGGGAATTCGGCGTGGAGTATCTGCTGTCCGATTTTAAGAAAAAGAACGGCTATAAGCGGTCTGTTGAGCTTTCGGGTGAGCATGGACTTTACCGACAGGATTACTGCGGTTGTGTATTTTCAAAGACATCGGAAAAATAATGGCCGGAAACGCGTTTTTTTGCAAATATACGTTGAAAATAATGTATTTTTTTAGGTAATCCGGCGGAAACCCTTTACAGAAAAGGAAAAAAGCGTTAAACTTATACCAAATGGTTTTCGTACATTATTATTCAGGAGGAATATTATCATGAAGATTTTAGTAATCAACTGCGGTAGCTCTTCTCTGAAGTATCAGCTGATTGATATGGTAGATGAGTCTGTTATCGCAAAGGGTCTCTGTGAGCGTATCGGTATTGAAGGTTCCAAGCTGACTCACAGCGCTGCAGGTAAGGATAAGGTTGTTATCACTAAGGACATGCCTACGCATAAGACTGCTATCGAGCTGGTTATGGAGGCTCTGCAGGATGAGAACCACGGCGTGATCAAGTCCACCGACGAGATCTCCGCAATCGGTCATCGTGTGCTTCACGGCGGTATGAAGTTCTACAAGTCCATCGTTGTTAACGAGGAAGTTAAGGACGTTATCCGCGAGTGCTTCGACCTTGGACCTCTGCACAACCCCGCAAACCTGATGGGTATTGAGGCTTGTGAGGCAGCTATGCCCGGAAAGCCCAACGTAGCAGTATTTGATACCGCTTTCGGTATGACCATGCCTCCTAAGGCTTACAAGTACGCTATTCCCGAGGAGTACTTCGAGAAGTACAGCATCCGTCGTTACGGTTTCCACGGTACCAGCCACAACTTCGTTTCCGGTGAGGCGATCAAGTTCGCAGGTCTGGATCCCGAGACCGCAAAGGTTATCGTTTGTCATCTGGGTAACGGTTCCAGCGTTTCCGCATCTATCGGCGGCAAGTGCGTAGATACCTCCATGGGTCTGACTCCACTTGAGGGTCTGATGATGGGTACCAGAAGCGGTGACATTGATCCCGCAGTTCTTCAGTTCATCATGAACAAAGAGGGTAAGGACATCAACGAGATGCTCAATATCCTGAACAAGAAGTCCGGTGCTCTTGGTATGTCCGGTATCTCCAGTGACTTCCGTGATATCACCAATGCAGCTGAGGCAGGCAATGAGCGCGCAGCCATCACTCTGGATGCATTCTTCTATCGCATTATTAAGTACATCGGCGCATACGCAGCAGCAATGAACGGCGTTGACGCTATCGCATTCACCGCAGGTGTTGGTGAGAACGATGCTGACGGCCGCAGAAAGATCTGTGAGTCCCTGTCTTACCTTGGTGTAGAGATCGACACCGCTGTTAACAAGGTAAGAGGCGTGAAGACCATGATCTCCACCCCCAACTCCAAGGTTAAGGTTATGCTGCTTCCTACCAACGAGGAGCTGGCTATCGCAAGAGATACTCTGGCACTGGTTAAGTAATTTAAAATTAAACTTTTTGAGCCGGCGGTCTGCGAGGATCGCCGGGTTTTTTAATTGACATTCAGTAATCAAGATGGTACAATATAGACGATAGCAATAGTCTGAGAAAGGGGGACGGCTTGGTGGGTGAAAAGAAAAACGGTGGAGGCAGGAAGAAACTGATTTTCATCATGGTGGCGGCATTGGCCTGTCTTTTGATCATCTGTATTGCAAAGGGAGATTTGGAGGCCCGCAGGCAACGATACGGTACGGTGACGATCACCCCGGATAAGCCGGATGAGGTCAGCGTGGGTTATCGTCTCGCAGCTGACCTGAAGGCAGAGAATGACAAGGAGTTTGGGGACAGACTTTACAGAGGATTAGCGGAAAACTGGGAAGAGTGGAACGCCAAGGATCGGATGGAGAAAGCATTGTCCAGCACCATACCCGGCCATTGTAGGTACAATACCGACACATGGGCGGCCTGCGAGGAAGTGATTGGATTTGAGCTTGACAACCCCCTGGAGTCCTGTGACTGGCTGGAGATCGCTGACTATATGGGGATATCATTGGATACACCCGTTTCCATAGGGGAACGGAAGCATACGGAGATCACATGGCACGGATCAAGCGGAGAAGATATCTTTGAAGTCCATGTCACCTCCGGTTACCAGTATGGAGAGATGCGGGTAACGTTAAAGATCACCGTGGATAGAGACGAGGAAGGGCTCTATGAGACCGGCAGCTATTGGAACGAAAATGTCATTTTTGAGATCGAAGACTATACTATGAAAAATAAAAATACAGCACAGCTGGTAACTGTGCTGGGAGCCCAAAGATATACCGCGACACATGCCTATTTTGTGCAGGATGGTATGCTGTACAGCATGCAGGTCACCGGCGGTCTTGGTCAGGAAAAAGAAGTGCGGGAGGCCATGGAACGGATACTGAATGAGTTTAAGTAAACCACATCAAATGGCATGACCGGCTCAAACCTCCTCAAACAGAGGATGATAGTTCAGACATTCCAACACATCAAAGCCGTCCTTTCGGTAAAGCGAGAGGGCGGTTTTATTGTGGCTGCTGACCTGCAGGGTCAGCTGAGTGATGGACTCTGCGGCCAGCTTTTTCTCCAACAGGTTGAGAAAAGCGAGGCCTAATCCCTGTCTGCGATACTCCGGCAGGATGCCAAAGCCGGAGATATAGGCCATATCCCCGATGAAGGTCAGCTGGGTCTGGCCGATGTGCTTTCCATCCAGGGAGAAAATATAGCTGTGGATCCGTTCATCGGCGGAGATGTCGTCGATGTAGGCTTTACACTGGGCAGCATCCATATGAAAAATGCGGGCAAAAAGGCCTGACGTCAGTTGTGTGTGGTCTACCTCCCATAAGGACAGCTGTCTGTCGATATCGTGGGCAGAATCGATGACCGGATCGAAAACGGCAGGAGATGGTATCAGCTGTTTGCTCAGCATATATTCAGAATACTCGATATCCAATCCCAGTGCATCCAGCGCTTTGATGGCATCGGGACTGTTTCCGTCACTGATCAGATAGACCTGCTCCAGCTCCAGATCTTCTGCACAGCTCAGGGCGGTATCCAGCAATCGCCGGAAATAATGTTTTTGGCGGAAGTCCGGGTGGGTAAAGCCGATCAATTCACCGGTTGTCCAATCGGGAAAGAACAGATGGATCATACTGATCAGCTGTCCATGCTCATACAGGAAAAAGAAACGCTCGCCCTTCAGCCGGACGTTGGCCTCTGCCACAGGGACAGAGAGGCGGATGGGATCTTTTTCACTGCAGATCCGGAGTAAATCGTTTATTTTATTGATCTGTGAGGGGGATAATTTTTCCAAAGTCAATCGCTTCATGGTGTAATGTACTCCTGAATCGGATATAAATTATTTAAAAGCATAGTACAGATCAAAGGAAATTGCAACGGGAGGGGGAGAAATTAATCTTTTTTTTACTGGACAATACGGGTAAAAAACCTTACAATCATATTATATCGACTTTTTGGGAGGAAACAAATGAGCGAAAACAGAGTATTAAAACGTGACGAAGTGGACAAGAGCCTGACTTGGGCATTGTCCGACATTTTTGCTGATGATGCAGCGTGGGAGGCGGCTTTTGCCGAGGCACAGTCTTTTCCTGCGAAGATCGCGGCATTTAAGGGTACCCTCGGTGATTCTGCCGAGCAGCTGTACGGCTGTCTGAAGGCAGAGGCAGAAGGCTCCCTGCTGCTGGAAAAGCTTCACGGCTATGCCAGCCACCATGCCAACGAGGATATGACCAACACCAACTATCAGGTGATGAACAGCCGTATGATGAGCCTGTTTGTGCAGGTTTCCGGCGCGGCAGCTTTCATTTCCTCTGAGATCCTGGCGATTCCCCAGGAAAAGCTGGAGGAGTTTAAGCAGTCTGAGGCAGCAGACCGTGATTTCGACCGCACCCTGGAGCTGATCGAGCGTGAACGTGAACACACCCGCAGCGCTGAGATCGAGGCGTTGTTGGCTGACACCAGAGAGATGAGCAGAGCATCCTCCGAGATCTTCAGCATGTTCAACAACGCAGACACCAAGTTCCCTGAGGTTCCCGACGGTAAAGGCAATATGATCGAGCTGACCCACGGACGCTATGTGGGACTTCTGGAGAACCGTGACCAGTCTGTCCGCAAGGCAGCTTTCGATGCGATGTATGATACCTTCGGAAAGCACAAAAACACCTTGGCGGCTACCTTCTCCAACAATATCAAGCAGGCAAAGTTCTACGCAAAGGCGAGAAAGTACCCTTCCACCAGAGCTATGTATCTGGCAGGATCAAACATTCCTGAGAGTGTTTACGATACCCTGATCGACACTGTGCATGAGTATATGCCTCTGATGTACCGCTATGTGGCATTGAGAAAGAAGATGTTGGGCGTCGAGGAGCTTCATATGTACGACCTCTACACCCCCATTGTTGCTGATTATGAAGCAAACGTTCCTCTGGAGGAGGCGAAGGCTACCATCCTGGAAGCATTGAAGCCCATGGGAGAGGAGTATCTGTCTGCGCTGAAGAACGGTTTTGAGAGCAACTGGATCGATTCAGTGGAGAATGTGGGCAAGCGCAGCGGCGCATACTGCGGCAGTGTTTACGGCGTACACCCTTATGTACTGATGACCTATAAGAACACACTGGACAATGTATTCACCCTGGCGCATGAGATGGGTCATGCCATGCATTCCTGGTTTTCCTCCAAGAATCAGTCTGTGACCAATGCTCATTATAAGATTTTCGTGGCAGAGGTGGCTTCCACCTGTAATGAGAACCTGCTCAACGAGTATCTGTTGGGCCGTGCCGAGAGCAAGCAGGAGCGTATGTTCATTCTCAATCACTTCCTGGATGGCTTCAAGGGCACTGTATTCCGTCAGACCATGTTTGCGGAGTTTGAGAAGATCGTGCATGCCAAGTTAGAGAGCGGAGTTCCGTTGACTGCAGATGCACTGTGCAAGATCTATCACGACTTGAATGTGCTGTATTTTGGCGAGGATATCACCGTGGACAGCGGTATCGACATGGAGTGGGCACGTATTCCTCACTTCTACACGCCTTTCTATGTATATCAGTACGCTACCGGTTTTTCTGCGGCAGCGGCACTGGCTAACCGCATCCTGACCATGGGTGAGCCTGCGGTGAAGGATTATATGAAGTTCCTGTCCGGCGGCGGAAGCAAGGATCCTATCGATCTGCTCATGGATGCAGGTGTAGATATGCGCACAAAGGATCCCATTGTTTCGGCTATGAAGACCTTCGAGCGTTATCTGACAGAGCTTGAGGAGTTGCTTGGCTGATCATTCGGTGAAAAGAGGGTCACAGATCGGATGATTGGGATTGATTGACAGCGGAGGTAAATGATGACGGCTTATGAGGCAATATTTAGTCGGCGATCGGTGAGAAAATACAAGATGGAGTTGATTCCCGGAGATGTATTCAGACAGTTGGATCGTTTTCTGGAGGAATTGGTTCCTCTGTATCCGGAGATTGGCTGGAAGTTTGTTGTATTCAATGCAATGAATGATGAAGGCAGTACCAAGGGGCTTTTCCGCGTAAAAGCCCCCTACTACCTTGTCTGTTATACACAGGACGATGCAAATGCCGGCAAGCAGGCGGGGTATCTGACCGAGCAGGTTGTCCTGTATCTGACTGCCCGTGGCATCGGAACCTGCTATCAGGGCGGAGCGAAAGCGGTGGTCGAGGATGCCCCTGAAGGGATGAAGCAGCGTATCGTGGTGGCATTAGGCTATCCGTTGGATCAGCTGTACCGTGAATCGGGAAAGGCAAAACGTCATGATATCACCGATATCTGCATTTTCAAGGAGGAGCCGGAGACGGAGATCAGCCGTATATTGACTGCGGCGCGTCTGGCCCCTTCATCGGTAAACAGCCAACCCTGGCGGTTTGTGGTCTACCGCAATCGTATCCATGTGTTTGCCAGAGACAATGTGATCTCAAAGCTTTCCGTCACCAAGGAAATGCGGGATGTGGACATGGGGATCATGCTTTATCATATGGCGCTGACGGCGGAGGAACTGTGGATGGATGCAGTGATGGTATATCAGCCTCAGCTGGCGGAGCGGAAGATCCGGGGAAACACCTATGTGATGAGCATGGTGGTTCAGAAATAAAAAAATTAAAAAAGTGGTTGACAAATCGTTTTGCATGTAGTATCATATCGTTTGTCCGCTGAAGCGGACAGATATGCGCGAGTGGCTCAGTGGTGGAGTATCGCCTTGCCAAGGCGAGGGTCGCGGGTTCGAATCCCGTCTCGCGCTCTCAAAAAGAAATGGGTAGTGCCGATGTGGCACTACCCATTTTCTTTTTCGAGTCCGATCCCGGACTCGAAGGTTCGAAGTCTACGCTCCGCTGCGGTCGGCGCAAAACCAAGGTCCACCGGACCTTGTGCGCCCCGTCTCGCGTTTATTTTCCATACATTCCTTGACTATTCAGGTTCGAAGTCTACGCTCCGCTCTGGTATGTGATTTTTTTCATTTTCGATTAATTTATGTCTTGATGATTCAAAATTTATGTGTTCTTTCCCGTATAATTTCTGGTTATCCTGCAAAGACTATTGTGGATTTTACTAAAATGACGGTGTCAAAAACATGAATTGACAAAATATTAACGAAAATATTGTTAAAGTATTGACAAAGTCAAGGAAAAACGTTATACTTCAATCGTAACAAAGAAACAGCCGAACAGAATAAAAGGCCTATCAATCAAGACAGCAAGGAGGATACATCATGAAAGAGATCAGATATCAGGTAACAAATCCCATGGGGCTTCATGCCCGTTGTGCCAGCCTGTTTGCACAGTGTGCAGTGGAGTGGAGAAGTGCGGTGACGATGACTTCCAAAGGAAAGACCGTTAACGGAAAGCAGGTTCTGGACATTTTAGGTCTGGCTGTCCTCGGCGGCGATGAGGTTGTGGTTCAGGTGGAAGGACCGGATGAAGATGATGCGATCCGCCAGCTGTCTACGCTGCTTCCTAAATTATTCGGGTAAATTCGACGTGGTGAAGTCCGAATGGTGAGTGGACAGTAGATGATCTTTGGTGGACGATAAATGGAATGGAGTGTGAGTAAATGAAGATAGCATTTTTCGGAACGAAGGATTACGATAAATTATGGTTTGAGCCGCTGACAAGAGACAAGGGTGAGGGCACCTATGACAGTGAAATTCACTTTTTTGAGGCTAATCTGAGTAAGGAAACGGCCATTCTGGCCAGGGGCTACGATGCGGTCTGTGCTTTTGTCAATGCGGACTGCAGCCGTCCGGTGCTGAGGGTGTTTCAGGAGTTTGGCATAAAATTGTTGCTGCTTCGGTGCGCCGGATTTAATCAGGTGGACCTGGGAGCGGCGAAAGAATATGGCATAACGGTACTCCGTGTGCCGGGATACAGTCCTGAGGCAGTGGCAGAGCATGCCATGGCATTGGCCCTGTCGGCCAACCGCCGGATTCACAAGGCTTACTCTAAGGTCAGAAACAATGATTTCTCTCTCAGTGGTCTGTTGGGATGGAATCTGTTCCACGGCACGGCAGGGATTATCGGAACCGGAAAGATCGGCGTGGCCATGGCCCGGATCTGTAAAGGCTTCGGCATGACGGTTCTGGCCTATGATACCTACGAGAATCCTGCATTGACTGATTTGGTGACGTATGTATCGCTGGAGGAGCTGCTAAGGAAATCAGATCTGATCTCCCTGCATTGCCCGCTGTTTCCCTCCACGTACCATATGATCAATAAGGAGACCATCGCGTTGATGAAGGATACGGCCATTCTGGTCAACACCTCCCGGGGTGGATTGATCGACACGGAAGCGCTGATCGAGGCACTGAAGGCGAAGAAGTTCTCGGCAGTGGGGCTGGATGTGTATGAGCATGAGGATGAGTTGGTATATGAGAATCACTTTGCTGACATTATCACCAATGAGACCGTGGCCAGATTGCTGATGTTCCCCCAGGTAGTCATCACCTCCCATCAGGCGTTCTTTACCAGAGAGGCGCTGCAGGCCATTGCAGTGACCACCATGGAAAATGTGTACGCCTTTGAACACGGGCTTCCTCTGGTAAACGAGGTCAAACAGTAAAAAATGGGGAAATATCGCCTCGAAATATGATTTTAACCAAATTTTACGTCAAAAAGACTTGAAATTTGCCGGAAAAGATTTATGCTATATTATAGCGTGTCGGACATCGGTTGTGCAGACAGCCGGTGTCTCTTTTTTGTCAGCAAGGTCGCAGGGATTCGCCTAAGCGAAGGGGACGGAGGACAGATACGGAAGAGATTGTCTGCATACTGCAGTGGAGTGTGAAGGTAAACCGGGGAAATACGATATGAGAAACAGGGGTATGTACCATGGATAAGTTGATCGGTTTTATGATCCGCAGGGAGCGTTTGAATCGCAATTATTCACAGGAGAGCTTGTGTAAGGGAATCTGTGCGGTTTCCTATCTGTCCAAGATCGAGCAGGGGCAGGTGGAGGCCAGAGAGGATATTATTCGTGCACTGTTAAAGCGCCTGCAGGTTCATTACAAAAATGATCCGGAATTTCTGGCCGAGACAGAGGAGATCATTGATCGGGCTTACACAAAAATTTATGAGATGGAGTCTGTGGCTGAGGAGATCGCCTATCTGGACAAGCATCGTCTGGATTGTCTGTCCAGCCGTTGTATGCTGGATACCCTTTTGCTGACTGCTTATGTGAAACAGAAGGAGAATACTCTTTTGGATGAATATGCATCCTGTATGAACCAGCGTCAGTATGAGCTGTATCTGTATGAGCAGTGTATGTGGGGAAGGGATAAGTACACCGAACTGCTGAAATTAAACTCCAATGCGTTCTACACCGTGAGTCTTGGTGTTTTGAAGTGTTATCAGGGCGCTTATCAGGAGGCCATCGAACTGCTGACCAGAGGGTGCAATATCAGCTGTGATGAGGGAAATATCCGCGCGCTGCTCAACGGAAAGGTTCTTCTGGGAACCTGTTATTCCAATCTGCGCAATAACCCGCTGATGACCAAGCATTACCGTGCGGCAGAGCGGATCGCGGCGGCGCTCGGTGAGCAGGAGATGATCGATCTGATTTACTACAATCTGGGAGCTACCTATCTGGATTGGGGTATGACCAAGGAAGCTTACGAGTGCTTTGACCGCTGTGTGGAGAGAGATGTGCTGTTCCATCACAAGTTTGCCATCTGTATGGAGAAGCTGGGACAGAGATTGCAGGCTATGGCAGAGCTGATGTTAGGCTATCAGGATGCCCTGGTGGAGGAGAGCCCGGTGTACAAAGAGATGCTGGATGTGGTTCGCTATCGGTTGGAGCATGAGGATTATCTCCATGAGGAGGACTATGATGAATTGCTGACTGCCTGCTTTGCTCATATCGAGGAGGAATTGCCGGAGGGCTTTGCACTGTTCCATGTGCCTTATCTGGAGGAGGTTTATCAGGCTACCAGACGGTACAAGGATGCATATCTGCTAAATAAGAAATATGCGCGATAACCGATAAGGGTGATCGGTGGGGGTACATAATTTTTGAATGATGGGGGAAAATGAGTGGTGAAAACAAAAAGGGGAATGTTGAAGAAAATGTTGGCTGTTTTATTGTGCCTTGCCATCGGCGGAGGGAGTGTTCTTCTGGGGATCAATGCCTATGTGAAGCACGTGGGCGGTAAGCGGATGCTGACCTCTGAGGAGGCTGCCGCCCTGGCAGATATGGACTGTATCATGGTGCTGGGGTGTCTGGTAAAAAGTAACGGCGTGCCCAGTGACATGCTCAATGACCGCTTGACCCGCGGAGTGGAACTCTATGATCTCGAGGCGGCTCCAAAGCTGCTGATGACGGGGGACCACGGTCGTACCGATTACAATGAGGTACAGGCCATGAAGGCTTTTGCCATGGACAGGGGGATCGATTCCTCCGATGTGTTCATGGATCATGCAGGGTTTTCCACCTATGACAGTGTCTATCGGGCCAGAGATGTATTTGACGTTGACAAAATGATCATTGTTTCACAGGGTTATCATCTGTATCGGGCCCTTTACATCGCACAGAAGCTGGGTGTGGATGCCTACGGAGTGGCGGCGGATTATCATACTTACCGCGGACAGGCCTACCGTGATCTGAGAGAGATCCTGGCCAGAGTGAAGGATGCCGTGATCACGGTATTCAAGCCCGAGCCCACTTATCTGGGAAAGGTGATCCCTGTCAGCGGGGACGGAGATCTGACCAACGATTGAAAAGAATGGTGAAGGGGTGATCCGGTACGTGAAGCCGATGGATCAGGATCGGTCTTTCGGATCATCTTCAGTCACCGGAGGAACCAAAAACGGATAGATGTCCTGATAGGAATTCAGGGCAGCGTCATTTACGGGACCGTGAGTGATCAGACCGGTGCATTCAGTGGGGCAGGCGGACATGCCCAAATAATTGTAATCGTCCATAATATCGTCGGCGGGGTACTCGGTTACCTCGCCGTTTTTGATGGCAGGATAGGCAGCCGGGTCGTCATAATGGCGGATGGTTTTCATAAAAACTCCTTTCAATGTGAATGTATTCAATGGTAGTATCTGAAAAACAGGAAAAAACATGCCTGTAAAAGCCAAAAACACAAAGATAAGTCTGGAAAAAGAGGAAAAATTCTGGTACAATAGGAGAAATTCTGATACAATAGGATGGAGGATGTGTGATGGCCGTGGTGATCGATTACAAGGGTGATTTTCCATATCTCGCTGCGGAAAACATCAAGGTTCCCCATTGTTTTACCACAAGAGCCGGCGGTGTC
>JAFOFP010000043.1 GCA_017387285.1 Lachnospiraceae bacterium | reverse complement strand
GAGACCTTTGAGGAGCGTCTGCAGTACTTTGCAGAGGCAGAGGCATTCCTGCTTGAGGGTGCATACATGATCCCCGTTATGTCCAGCCTTCGCGGATATCACATGACCTTCGAGGTTCCTTATACCTGCCCTCGTACCCTGTATGGCAACATTCGTTATAAGGGAACTCAGGTTCTGACCGAGGCATTGACCCTTGAAGAGTATGAGCTTTTGGATGCAGCCTGGGAGATCCAGCGTGCAGCCGCAATGGCAGCTCAGAAGTAATTTCTTTTAGCATAACGAAGTAAAATTAAGGCTTGTTATTTCCAGAGAAAGGTCCGGAGGGACCTTTCTTTGGTGCATTTTTGAGAAACACCCGAAACTTCCGAAGGGAGACGATGTAAATGGCCAAATACATAGGAAAGAGAGCATTGCGGTCACTGCTTACCGTATCGATCGTATTCGTGGCAGTATTTATGCTGCTGCGATTCATGCCGTTGGAAGGCTATTTTTCCGACGAGATGATCAAAGAGGCGGATGAAGCGACTCGTATGTCTTATCTGCGAAATCTGGGACTGTTGGATCATCCACTGGTACAGCTGGGACGGTTTGTGAAAAATCTGTTTCAGGGAGAACTGGGAAGAAGTCTGACCGTATATCCCAAAGTACCGATCCTCACGCTGTTAAAGGAAAAAATACCGGTGACGGCGGCCTTTGGCCTTGTCAGCATGATTTTAGGTATTGTATTCGGCCTGTCTCTCGGTCTGATCATGGTAAAGTCCCAAAATCACTTTGGTGACCACATGGGTAATATGTTTATTCTGGTGATCCGTGCGGTTCCCAGTATCCTGTATTTGTTTGTGATCCAGGTATATGTTTCTGCATGGCTGGATGTACCTATGCTGTTTTATGACAATCGCCCCAATTCCTGGATACTTCCGGCCATCTCCCTGTCTCTGGGAAGTGTGGCGTGGTATGCCCTATGGCTTCGCCGTTTCATGGTGGATGAGCAGAATCAGGATTATGTCAAATTTGCACAGGTCAAGGGTCTATCCAGGAGTGCGGTACAGCGCAAACACATTTTCCGCAACGCGATTATTCCGCTGGTGATCTATCTGCCCAGCGACCTGCTGCTGATTATTTCCGGTTCACTGGTCATCGAGACACTGTATTCCATTCCCGGAACCGGAGGCCTTTTGACCACAGCCATCAAGAATCAGGATAACAATCTGGTGCAGATTTTGGTACTGATGTATGCGGTCCTGTCTGTTCTGGGTGTATTTTTAGGTGACCTTCTGATCGCCTTTGTTGATCCCAGAATCAAACTGACCCAGAAGGAGGATTAAGTGATGAGCCAACAGAACGAAAAAAAGATAACACTTGATCCGGTGAAATTCCGCGCAGCCGTGTTTGATCATATGCGCAGTGAGGATACGGGATATTCCAACTATTCCTACTGGAAATCTACCTTCCGCACCTTTTTTAAGAGCAAGGCAGTCTGTGCACTGGTGATTTTGATCTGCGGGATTATTTTGATGAGCTTTTTGTATCCGGTGTTTTCAGATGTGGATCCCACTAAGCGGTCGCTGATTTTCATGGATTGGAATCAGAAGCCTTCTGAGACACATTGGTTCGGCACAGACCAGCTTGGTCGGGATATCTGGGCAAGAGCATGGTACGGAGCCAGAAATTCCTTCCTGTTGGGATTCTGTATTGCATTGTCGGATGTGGGGATCGGTATGATCGTAGGTGCACTGTGGGGATACAACCGCAAGATGGATCCGGTGATGATCGAGCTGTACAATGTGATGACCAATATTCCGTCCACGGTTTACCTGGTATTGTTGGCCTATATTATGAATACCAGCTTCCTGACCCTGTTTATCTCCATGGCCTCCCGTGGCTGGATCGTGGAAGCCAGATTTTTCCGCAACCGTATTCTGTCCATCCGCGACAGTGAGTACAATATTGCATCCAAATGTCTCGGCACATCCATGTGGAAGATCGTGACGAAAAATATTATCCCTCACATTATCAGTCTGATCATCATGGAGGCGGCGCTGTGCATCCCCTACTCCATCGGCAGTGAGGTATTCCTCGGCTTTGTAGGTGTAGGTATGCCTGTAGATGCCATTACCCTTGGAAATATTGTCAATCAGGGACGTGCTTCTTTCACCCAGCATCCTTATCAGATGCTTCTTCCGGCTGCGATTCTCTGTATTATTACCATTGCATTTTATATTATCGGAAATAAGTTTGCGGATGCATCTGATCCCCGCAATCACGTGTAAGGAGGAGTGAACGATGGAAAATAATCAGAAGACTCCTATTCTGCGGGCCCAAAATGTGGAAATTAAGTTTGATTTGAGAGGAAAAATCCTGACAGCAGTTCGTGGTGCGTCCATCGAACTTTACGAGGGAGAGACATTGGCTATTGTCGGCGAGTCCGGCTCCGGAAAGTCGGTGTTTACCAAGTCTTTTATCGGTATGCTGGACAAAAATGGAAAGGTTACCGGAGGGCAGGTGTTTTTCCGCGACGAGGATATGATGAAGTATACCACCGAGGCTGAGTGGCTGAAGGTTCGCGGAAAGCGGATCGCTATGGTGTTCCAGGATCCTATGACCAGCCTCAACCCGGTGCGTACCATCGGCGAGCAGATCGCTGAGGTCATTATCTGGCATTTTAAGGTTTCCCACGCAGAGGCGAAGAAGGAGACCATCGAGATTTTGAAAAAAGTGGGTATTCCCAATGCAGAGACCCGCTATCATCAGTATCCCCATGAGTTTTCCGGCGGAATGCGGCAGCGCGTAGTCATTGCGGCAGCCATTGCCTGCCGGCCGGAGATCATGATCTGCGATGAGCCCACCACTGCGCTGGATGTGACCGTGCAGGCACAGATCATTCAGCTGATCCGGGATCTCCAGAAAGAACTGAATATGTCCGTTATCTATATTACCCACGACCTCGGTGTGGTAGCCAATGTGGCCGAGAAGGTGGCGGTAATGTATGCGGGACAGATAGTGGAGTGCGGAACTGTCCATGAGATCTTCCATGAGCCGGTTCACCCGTACACCAAGGCATTGCTTCGTTCCCTTCCCCAGTTGGGTATCCGGGGACATGAGCTGTATTCCATCAAGGGAACACCGCCTAACCTGTTCAAAGAGATCAAGGGAGATGCCTTTGCACCGAGAAATCCCGATGCCATGGACATTGATTTTGAGGAAGAGCCTCCTGTATTTCAGGTGAGTCCCACCCACTATGCGAAGACCTGGCTGCTTCACCCCTACGCAAAGGAGTATGCGGCACAGATCCAGGAGCGGGATCGCAAGCGCAGTGAAGAGGCGGCAGCAAAGCCGGTGGATGCTTTTGATTACAGTAATGCAGAGAAATTGCTGGAAATAAAGAATCTGTCCGTCAGCTTCAAGGCCCGTGGAGGGAAGTTTAAGGCAGTTGACAATGTAAGCTTCGATATTTACAAGGGTGAGACCCTTTCACTGGTTGGTGAGTCCGGTTCCGGAAAGACCACCATCGGACGGGCCATCATGCGGATTTATGACAAGGTGGAAGGTGACATTTTCTTCGACGGGGAGAAGATCACCGGAAAGCAGACCAAGCAGAAGATGAAGGAACTGCACATGAAGATGCAGATGTTCTTCCAGGATCCCATGGCATCTCTGAACGAGAGAGCCAAGGTAGACTACATTATCTCCGAAGGTCTGCACAATTATCATTTGTTTGATCATGAAAAGGGACGTAAGGAAAAAGTGGCGAACATCATGAGAGAGGTTGGGCTGTCCCCTGACTTCGCATCACGATTCCCTCACGAGTTTTCCGGAGGCCAGCGTCAGCGAATCGGTATTGCCCGCAGTCTGGTCATGGAGCCTGAGTTCGTCGTGGCAGATGAACCTATTTCAGCCCTCGATGTGTCTATCCGGGCGCAGATCATTAATCTGCTGAACCGTCTCCGTCAGGAGCGCGATTTGACTTACCTGTTTATTGCCCACGACCTCAGCGTGGTTCGGTTTATCTCCGACCGAATCGCAGTCATCACGAAGGGCAAGATCGTGGAATTGGCAGATTGCGACGAGCTTTTTGCTCATCCTCTGCATCCCTATACGAAAGCTCTGCTGTCGGCGATCCCTTATCCCGATCCCGATGTGGCGGGCAGGAATGAACTTCTGACCTACGATCCGTCCATGCATGACTATGATGTGGATGGACCTGTTTGGGAGGAGATTGTTCCGGGACACTACATTCTGGGCAATCAGAAGGAATTGGATGGTTATCGCCGGGAGTTGGGATTATGAGTTCAGACGAAAAACGGAGATACACCCGGCTGATCTATGCCGGAACCTTTAAATGGTTTGCGGTTGGACTGGTAATCTCTGTCATGATCGGTGCCCTGTACGGAGATCAGATGTATACCGTCTGGGCCCTGTGTGCCGTGGGCAGCGTGTTTATCAGTTGGGGCTGGTTTATCTATCTTCGGCTGGATGGAATGCGGATCTTCGGGTTTAAACCCAATCCTAAGGAACGAAAGGTTCCCTATTTCCATCAGCGGTTTAAGGAAAAACGCCCTTATCGTCCTGCTTTTCGCAAGGACAGCGCAGATTTTGACGATGATCTGAATGATGCAACTCTCATCGATGCAGAGCGGTTTACCGAACGGCAGCAGGAGATGGCGAGGGTTTTGGAACGGGTGATCGCAGGGGTGTTATTGTTTGCAGTGTCGTTTCTTGTCTGAGCGGACTGCCGGATCATATGAGAGCATAACAGATATTCATTGAATGGAACAATATGAGGGGAGGAAGCCCATAATGCGAGTTCAAAACGGAATTTTGCTGACCATGGAAGGTCAGAATTATGAAAACGGATATGTGGATTTTGAAAATGGTGTGATCACCGCGGTTGGTGATATGAAGGATGCACCTGCTTATGAGGGTGAGATTTTCGATGCGGAGGGCGGATATATCATGCCCGGTATGATCGATGCCCACTCTCACATCGGGATTTCCGAGGAGGGATTTCGTTGGGAGGGAGAGGACTGCAATGAGACCACAGACCCCATCACTCCCGATATGCGGGCAATGGACGGCTTTTATCCCTTTGATATTGCTATCCCCAAGGCGCGTCGTGCCGGTGTGACGTCTGCCATCGTTTGTCCCGGCAGCACCAACATCATCGGAGGACAGACTGCAGCCATTAAGATGGCAGGCACCAATGTGGAAGACATGGTGATCAAGTCTCCGTGCTCCATGAAGTGTGCCATGGGTGAAAATCCCAAGCGCAATTACGGTGAAAATAAAGGCCGTTCCCCCATGACCCGCATGGCGACGGCGGCAATTTTCCGCAATACCCTCATCAAAGCACAGCGATATATGAAGAAAAAAGAGGCGGGAGAGGATCTGTTTGATCCGGAGATGGAGGCACTGATCCCGTTGCTGAAGGGTGAGATTCCTGCCCATATCCATGCTCACCGCAGCGATGACATTTTGACTGCTCTGCGCATCGCCAAAGAATTTGGCCTTCGCTGTTCCACCATTCATACTACCGGCGGATCGGCGATCATTCCCCAGATCGCGGCATCCGGGATCATGCCCATCGTAGGCCCCTGCACCGGCCCTGCCGGCAAGCCGGAGACCGTGGGTGGGTCCCTTTCCATGGGGGCTGAGCTTCGGGCAGCCGGAGTGGAGTTTGCCCTGACCACCGACCACGATGTGATGCCTATCTGGTTTTTGCCCTATTTCGCAGCGATCACAGTGAGAGAGGGCCTGGATGAGGAGAGTGCACTGCGGGCCATCACCATCAATGCGGCAAAGGTGGGCGATATCGACGACCGTGTAGGATCATTGAAGGTTGGCAAGGATGCGGATATCGTGGTGTTCACCGGACATCCCTTCCATTATATGACCAAAACCAAGGCCGTGTTTATCAACGGCAAGCAGGAGGACTAAAGGTCGTGAATTTGGTTGAACTTCGTGAGAATGTGAGCATGGTGGTTGATGAGGCAGTCTCTATGAGGAGATATCTTCATCAACATCCCGAGCTTTCCGGAGCGGAAGAGAATACCCGTGCATATATAGATGGACGGCTGAAGGAATGGGGGATCCCCCATCGTGTTTGCTCCACTAACGGAGGCATCGTGGCCGATGTGGGGACAGGGGAACCTTGTATTGCCCTGCGGGCGGATATTGATGCGCTTCCCATTGAGGAAAAAACCGGATTAGCCTATGCCTCGGAGAATCCCGGTATCATGCATGCCTGTGGCCATGATATTCACACAGCAATTCTTTTGGCAGTGGGGAAGCTGCTGAAGCAGCAGGAAAAACAGCTGAATGGAACCGTTCGCCTGTTGTTCCAGCCGGCGGAGGAGACTACCGGCGGAGCGGCTGATATGATCAAGGATGGCTGTTTGGAAAATCCCAAGGTTTCTGCCATTCTGGGTCTTCATGTGGCACCTACCCTGCCGGTGGGCAAGGCAGAGTTCTGCGTGGGGACCATGAATGCAGCGGTGACGGATTTTTCACTGAACGTTCGAGGGGAGGGCTGTCATGGCGCTCACCCGGAGCAGGGTGTGGATTCCATTGTGGCAGCAGCACAGATCGTGACTGCCCTGCAGAGCATTGTCAGCCGTAACATTGCACCTACCACGCCGGGAGTGGTGACCATCGGAACCATCCACGGAGGAACAAAGGAAAATATTGTGGCGGATCAGGTGACCATGACAGGGACCATCCGTGCATTGGAACCCGGTACACAGAAAGAACTGAAGGAAGCGGTGGCTCGTGTAGCGAAAAACACGGCGGCGGCCTACGGAGCTTTGGTGGATGTGGAGATGGACGATGTTTGTCCGGCACTGATCAATGATGACCGGATGCTGAGGCGTATGCTTGATTTGGCAGAGGAACTGCTGGGACGGGAAAACGCAGTGCGCATGAATGCACCCAGTCTGGGGGCCGATGACTTTGCGTTTTTCTCCGATCAGGTGCCGGGATGCTTTTTTAATATCGGAACGCTTGGAGAGGTAAAGGATGGACAGGTGCTTCACAGTGCAGTCTATGCGCCGGAGGAAGGGTGTATAGAAGTTGGCATTACATTAATGGCCGGTGGAGTATTGGAACTTCTTCAGAGTATGTGAGAAAAATAGACATAAAGAAAAGCACTTGACCGAATGATGCGTACCTTAAAGGACAGTTTGGGCCGGTAATCACAACAATTGAATTTACCCTTTATGCATATGGAAAGAAATCTGAAAAAGAAATCTTAGAAAGCATAAAAACACATTTAACCAATTCCAATTTCGTACTATATAAGTGTAGATGTTATTAAACATCTGCACTTATTTTTATATAATGAGGGAAGCAACTGGCCT
>JAFOFP010000291.1 GCA_017387285.1 Lachnospiraceae bacterium | reverse complement strand
GAAATTGGCCGTCGCAGCTACCTGTTCGTGACTCCAGAATTTCTCATCCGCGAGCTTTGCGGCACTGTTTGCGATGGCACTGAATTTACCCAAAGGATCGGCCTTAAAGACTTCCAGCTGCTGGGAAAATTGCTCATGTTCATAACGGGCAAGCCGGTAGTCATCGTAGGCAACCTCCGTCGTTTGGTCGGTTGCCTCGTTGGTTACGGTATAACTTGGCTTTTCGTCCAAGTCCCGTTCCCACTGGGCCGCTTTTTCCTCATAGGCGTTCAGTTCCAACTCATAACGCCTCAGCTTGGTATAGTCGGTATCCATGCCCAACATATGACCCAACCAGGACCAGAAGCCGGGATGCATATTTGCAGGTTCCGCAGGTGCAGTCGGCCTTGAGGGAATGTTATAATCCTCCGGCTTCAGGGAAGATGCGGGCTTGACCGGCATTTGGGGGATCTGATTGTCCTCGGGCAGTTTTTCGTTTCCGCCGTTACGGTATGCGCTGATAGGCTGAGATAGGATGATTTTACCGCTCAAATCGGTACGCACCATCTGGATGTCCCTGAGGCCCTTTTCAGGGGAGGTGATCATCAGTGTACCGGCTTGGGACATATTGTACAGCTGGAGGATCTGCTCGTCGGTGACCGCCGGCTTCAGGGCAGTTCTCAGCCAGCTTTGGTATTCCGAGGAGTTCGGATTCTCGGGTGCGGGGGTGACAGGTTCATTGCCGCCTTGGGGTAGGTAGGCATATTCGATTTTCACATCCGGGGCATTAACGTTTGTGGCGTCCCATTTGGTGATCTGAAAATTCTTGACAAGGCCCAGAGCCTCCGGCTTGTTTACGTCGATATCTGCATTCTTAAGCAGAATGTCAGAAAACTTTTTATACCATTCTTGTAGCTGCTTGTGGGTAGGTTTGTTTGGCATAGATAAGCTCCTTTCATTAGGGGTAATCATGTTCCGGGATTATATCCTTTTAACTATAAATACCCTTGAAATATCTCACCGGTTTCTTTTATTATGAAATTTAATTAATAAAAACAAGTAAATTTCCGAAAAGGTTTCTGTTGTTCCATAACTGAAAACGCCGAGTAGGTAATTCAGGCCTGAACGGGTATGAAAATCGTGGACTTTTCCTTTGATTATCGAAAATCGATATATAAATTATCGAAATACGATAAAAATATATTGACAATCGGGAAAGTGGATGATATATAATCAATATAGATCAGAGTGAAACATGGGAGGACAGACAGATGAGTTCGGAACTTTCTGCGAAATTTACCCTTTGGTGCAGCCGTATCATTGCGGTTGCGGTGGTGATATTGGTCTTTGCATTTCCGTCGCTGCTGCGGTGGTACAGCGGCATACGACCTTTCAGAAATCACGGACAGGAGGCATTGACGATTGCCTTTTATCTGTGTGTTCCGGTGGTGGAGTATGCCCTGTGGTGTATTGACCGGCTGGTGACCAATGTGCTGGCACAGGAAGTATTTGTGGAGAAAAACACCGGATATATCCGCCGTATCCGTTGGTGCTGTGTGGGCGTCAGTGGTATTTGCCTGCCGGCGTCAGTATTCTATCCGCCTTTGGTGTTTATGGTGGTGATCATGGCATTTCTGGCGCTGGTGATCAGTATGGTGAAAAATATCATGGCTGCCGCGGTGGAGATGCGGGAAGAAAACGATTTGACCATTTAGGAGGAAGTCATGGCGATCATTGTGAATCTGGATGTGATGCTGGCCAAGCGGAAGATGACTTCCCAGGAGCTGGCGAATCGGGTGGGGATGACTCAGGCGAACCTGTCGATCTTAAAGACGGGAAAGGCGAAGGCGGTTCGCATGAGTACCATGGAGGCGATCTGTCGTGAGTTGAATTGTCAGCCCGGCGATCTGTTTGAATTTGTGGAGGACTAAAGATGAGTGTTTTAGGGGAAAATGATGTGTTGAAGGAAGACGTGGTTGTGAGGGAAATCGATGAGGAGAAACCATCGACAGAAGAGACGAACCGGGTGAGGCCTACGATCGGCAGGCGTGAGCTATGGCTGGGAGTGGGACTGGTGTTAAGCGGTCTGCTGATGGCCAATTCGATTATCTATGCAGGGTTCAATCTGGGATTTGCCATTGCGATGATCGGCAGTATTGTGTTCAGCGGTGGATATTTTCTGATTGGACGGTCCCGCAGCCAAGGAAAAGACAGAGCCTACGCATTGGCGCTTCTTGGTTTGAGCATTGTGATCGCTGCTTCCTTTGTGCGATCCGATGATGGTTTTGTGAAGTTTGTGATGCTGTGTTTTCTGCTGGTCAGTGTGAATCTGGGGCTTTGCCTTTTGGCGGGAAAGAATCGAAGAAATGCGCAGACAGCACAGACGTTGGGTGACGTGGGGTATACGTTCTTTTCAGTGGGATTCGGCCAGATGGGAAACGTTAGCCGTGGAGTAAAGGATGCTTTTCGAAACGGCGGAGCCGCAGGGAGAAGGAGCGGATCGGTTCTATTGGGATTAGGGTTGGCATTGCCGCTGGTTCTCATCGTTGGTTTCCTT
>JAFOFP010000290.1 GCA_017387285.1 Lachnospiraceae bacterium | reverse complement strand
CCAATGCAATCATTATCACAATGGCTACTCTGTTTTTCTTTTTATTCACTTTGGAAAACCTCCAGCTTATTAACTAAATAATTGTCAAATTCTTATTTATCGAATTCTATTTTACTATCGACAACACAGCCTGTCAAATTCCTTTTTCCTGTAATTTTAGCAAACAAATATATCCACCAATAATTTGGCTCTCCCTCCAAAAACCCTTGTTTTTCAACTGCTCTTACTTCGCAGAAAATCTACTCGCTATATGAAAAAAGCAGGACCATGAGATGATCCTGCGCTGTTCGACATATTCCGGTTTACCAAACGGATTACGTCATAAAGAAGCACGAACCCACAGCCTGAAAAATCTCTGCTGTGGGTTCGCTATCCTTATAGTTCTTAATAATTCTCTTTCCTCAGCTCAAAGTAGCTCTGTCCATGGAAGCACACAGGGCAAACATCAGGTGCCTCGGTACCCACTACCAGATGACCACAGTTTCTGCACTCCCACATGGTCACGCCGCTCTTTTTGAACACTTCCATGGCATCCACATTGTGAAGCAATGCTCTGTATCTCTCCTCATGAGCCTTTTCGATGGCTGCAACACCTCTGAACTGCTGGGCCAGCTCGGCAAAGCCCTCCTCCTCGGCTTCTTTCGCCATGCGATCATACATGTCGGTCCATTCGTAATTTTCACCCTCTGCCGCATGGAGCAGGTTCTCGGAAGTATCTCCAAGCTCTCCCAATGCCTTAAACCAAAGCTTTGCGTGTTCCTTCTCATTTTCAGCGGTCTGAA
Source organism: Lachnospiraceae bacterium (assembly GCA_017387285.1). GTDB lineage: Bacteria > Bacillota > Clostridia > Lachnospirales > Lachnospiraceae > RGIG423. Next base: position 4,313 of record JAFOFP010000290.1, on the reverse strand, counting down.
GGAACAGTGCTGCGATCTGCTCATAGCCGGCTTTCTTTGCCACTGATGCAAAATAGGTATATTTATTCCGTGCCTGAGACTCACCGGCAAAAGCATCCCACAGATTCTTTTCTGTCTTGGTTCCCGCATACTTGCTCTTTCCTGCAGGTGCACTCTCCACAACTACCTTTTCAAAATCGGATGCGGGATGCTTGCAAAGAGGACAGATATAATCGGCGGGCAGTTCCTCGCCCTCATACTCATAACCACAGATCGTACATCTCCAGATGGTCTTTCCGGCAGGTGCCTTCTCCGCCTGAGGCTTGGGCTTAATGTTGCTGTGATAGTAGCTATAGGTTGCGGAAGCCACTTCACTCAGCACCTCCATTGCCGTCACATCTGCCAGGAACATGGTGTGGGTACCCAGATCTACGGTCTGAAATACCTTTCCGGAAAGATAGGAATTAGTTCCCGCGGTGATATATTTTACACCGTTTTCGCCCACTGCGCAGTCGATAAAATCAGCAAATTTATCCACCGTTCTGCCTGACTGGAATCCAAAATGCTTGAACAGATCAAACTTCGCCTGCTGACTGATGGTGGACACGGTGAACACACCGGATTCCATGATCATATCATGCGTGTAGTTGGCCTTGTTTACCGTGATGCTGATACGGTTGGGCTCAGAGGTCACCTGCTGAACGGTGTTGATGATACAGCCGTTATCCTTCTCTCCCACCTTAGCCGTCAAAACAAATAATCCGTAACTGAGACAATTCATTGCTTTCTTATTCATATCTGTTCCTCCTGATTTATATCTGTTCATATTTCCCTGTGAGCGGTCATAGTCAACCGAAGATATGTCACTTCTTCCAGGTCAGTTCCAGCCACCTCCGGGCAAGGCCGACCCACTGTTTTACTTCCTCGTGGTTCTTGCATGCACTTTGGAACGTCTTAATGGTCTTGATGGTACGAACCTCTGAGCGGTTCAGAAACTCCTCCAGTCGCTCCTGCGGAATATCCAGTTCTCCTCGCTCGTAAGCCTCAAGTGCAAGCATATAAGGCTCAAAGGTATAATAATTTTCCTCGGTGGTTCTTGCGGTCTCGTCAGCTACACCCAGGCCATGCTTTCCGCTGGAGAACAAGTGCAGCGCAAAGGGCACTCCGGCCTCGCGGCAGGCATCTGCAAACACCATACTGTTCCGGACACTGATAACCTCATCGGTCACCGTCTGCCAGATAAACGCGGGGGGACAAAGCTGCGTCACCTGATTCTCAAGACACATATACTCCTTCTCTTCATCCGGTGCCTCATTGCCTACCAGATGAATTCCCGTACCATACATGGTATCTCTGACATCCATATCGGTGAACAGATCAATCACCGGATACCCCAAAATCAATGCATCGGGCCGGCAGGAAATCTCCTCATACTCCTCATTTCCCTCTTCCAGATCCTGCCAATGAACGCCGAGACTGGCCACACAATGCCCACCGGCAGAAAAACCGGCAGCCACGATTCGCTCCGGATCCACACGGTATTCCTCAGCATTTTTACGTATCATGCGAACCGCTCTGGCCAGATCATTCATGGGGCGTTCCTTGATCGGCTCTATATTGAGAAGATCCACGGTGTAGCTGCAGACAAATGCCTGAAATCCCATCCCAAAGAACTTCAGGGCCACCGGCTCGCCCTCGCTGGGCGAACACTTTCTGTATCCCCCTCCCGGCGCAACCAGGATACAGGGACGTATCTCATTGTCCTCATGGAGATATGCATCCAGCTTGGGAATAAATCCGCAGCCTGCTGCATATTCGTATTCCTCCGGCGCCCATAATCTGGTGGTAAATCGTTTCATGACTCAGCCTCCTGTCTCTATTCAGCTTTCTTATTTTCTCTGCATCAATCCTCGGTCTCTTTTTTTGTTTTCTTTTTGGCCGCGATCTCCGCTTTCTTTTCTTTAATTTTTCTTGCTCCTACCTCATCAGTCAGCTTCATGGTCTTTACCACAAAAAGCTTACCGTCCCCGGTCTTTTTGATCCGAAGCTTGCCCTTCACCAACCCATGTCTGGGACAACGCACCAGACATAAATAGGTCTTTGAGCCGGATGCGAACCAGCGAACATTTCGCCAAACCAGACTTCTGCAGCGGCAGCAGCCGGGTGCGATCACGGTCTTATCTGCCAGTGCCTGCTCCTTGGTGGCAAACATCCGGGACACAAATTTGGAATACTCCGGGAACTGAAGACGTATCTCGTCCTCCTTATTTACCGGCGGCCGGAAATAATCCACCGACAGATAACTCCCCACCTTATCCATGTCCAGACGCTTAAATACCTCCGCCGTATACGCCGCATCGTCCAGAGCCCGGTGGAAGGGCCTGTCCTCCGGAATCTCCAGCATCTCTATGGCCGTGGACAGAGCCTTGCGGCTGCGTCCGTCCTCATAACAGAGGCTGAACAGCTTCTGCACGTCATAATAGAGCAAAGGATAGGGGAGGGGATTGGCAAACTTATAAAACTTCATGTTCCGCTGGATCTCCAGCAGATCAGTGATTCCCCATGTGCAGATGCGATAATCCTCTCCGCACCACGCAAAAAAGTCAGCCGCCACCGCTGTGAAGGGTTTGCTCTGAGCCAACTCTTTCATATTCATATGTAAAAGTTCTTTTGTCTTATAATGAAGACGGCGGTATACCTGTGGACGGATCGTTCGACTGTACTCACCGATGACATTGCGATCCTCATCCAACTTTACCGCTCCGATCTCGATGATCTCAAAGGGGAAACCGGGAAGTTCATCCTCTTTTCCGGTGGGGCATTGATTCCACTCCAAATCCAAAACAATGTAATTCATAGATTTTACGCTCTTAATATATATTTTCGTTCAGCCGCGCCATTCGCAAAGACGCACCTTACGGTGCTGTTTCCGCTGTTTCACATCGGACTTTGCTCATAATCGGGCGCTCATCCCATGACCGTCATCACGTTCTCGTTCATGCAAGCATAACTCGTCCGTGATATTGATCATGGCTGAACTATTTTACAAATTGATCTATCGCTTTGTTTAACTCTTCCAGTGCCTCATGATCCCCCGAATCGATGGCATCCAAAATACAATGCTCAATATGATCCTGCAGAATGATCTTTCCCGTATTATTCAGTGCAGATTTTACCGCCGACAGCTGAACCAATACCTCACAACAATCTCTGCCGTCCTCCACCATTCGCCTAATAGACTCCAGATGACCAATGGCTCTGGCCAGACGATTGAGTACCGCCTTTGTATTGGCATGGACGTGACCATGGCTGTGGGCATGGTTGTGCACGTGAGAACCTACATGACTTTCATGGGTATGCTCATACACCGTCCCGTCGGGCAGCACATGAGAATGGATATGAGAATGCTCATGAATGTGCCCATGAACCTGCTCCTTGCCCTGAACTGTCTCTCTGTTTGCGTTCATACTCTCTTGTTTTTCCAACTCCGTCTCTCCGTCTCTGCATGATCTTTTCCTATATCATAACAGAATCCGTCCCGCCCCGCAACCCCCAGTAGGGGAATCTTCTGCCTTTCTTTTTTGTCATATATGTTATGTTGTATTTTATAACATATATCATAATATATATTTTATTCTTCGGCGGGCATATACTAAACCTATCGGAGGTGTATTATGAGTGAAGAAAAATTGATTATCCACCCCAAGCGTCCCAAGGGCGATGACGGACACAAAACCTTTTCCATCCGCATTAAGGATGACCTTTTCATGCAGCTCGAAGCGCTGGCCGAACATACCGACCGAAGTCGAAATGAATTGATTTCCATTCTCCTCAGATATGCGCTGGAACACTGTGAGATTGCTGAATCCACAGGTAACTCGGGTGATAACCCAACTCGCTGAATCAAAACGAACATTATACACGAAAGGATCCGTGGGATAATCGCCCACGGATCCTTTCGTGCAATCGAATATGGTGTTATGTCAAATAGTCAAATATTTCTCCCACTCATCCTTGGGAACCTCCAAAAAGTCAAGAGCCTCCTCTGCGGTCATATTCATCTTCTCCATCAGCTTGCCCATGGAGGAGAGGATCATTTCCTTTCGTTGTTCTTGTCTGCCTTCTTGTCTGCCTTTTTGTATACCCTCGGCAAGTGCTTTTTCTCTCTCGATGATCTTTTCTTCCCATTTCTGCATATACTTTACCCCCGCCTCCTCACTGGCTTTGATCCGGCTGACACATCCACACGGATGGAGCGAAGCCAAGGCATCGTCCGAAATTCCTTCTCTGTCTGGCTGGGCGTCAGTAGCATCAAATCCTCCCTGCCCAGAATG
>JAFOFP010000042.1 GCA_017387285.1 Lachnospiraceae bacterium | reverse complement strand
CGGTGTTATCCTGTCCATAGGGAGTTATCCTCTATTACCGAGTTGAGAAATTGTGTTTAAGTGACCAAAATTCGTAAAGACCGGATTTGGGCACTTTCCGGATAACCTGTTTCACGAATTTTACTTTGCTTTTTACGAATTTTTGGCTTATACACGAACTTTTTTGCCACGGAAAACGGAGGTATTTCGGATGGATCACTTTGAATTACAGGCACCTTTCAAGCCCACCGGCGACCAACCTCAGGCCATCGAAAAACTGGTGGCAGGCTTCAAAGAAGGCAATCAATTCCAGACTTTATTGGGTGTTACCGGCTCCGGAAAGACCTTTACCATGGCCAATGTGATCCAGGCGTTAAACAAGCCCACACTGGTCATTGCCCACAATAAAACCTTAGCGGCACAGTTATATGGTGAGTTTCGGGAGATGTTTCCGAATAATGCTGTGGAATACTTTGTATCCTACTACGATTATTACCAACCGGAGGCTTATGTACCCTCCACAGATACCTATATTGAGAAGGATTCTTCCATCAACGATGAGATTGATAAGCTTCGTCATTCAGCTACGGCGGCTCTGTCCGAGCGGCGGGATGTGATTATTGTGTCGTCTGTTTCCTGTATTTACGGTCTGGGAAGTCCCATCGACTATCAGAAGATGGTAGTTTCCCTGCGCCCCGGCATGATCCGTGACCGGGACGATATTATCCATCAGTTGGTGGATATTCAGTATGTGCGCAGTGACATGGATTTTCGGCGAGGTTCCTTTCGTGTGCGCGGTGATGTGCTGGATATTTTTCCGGTTGTCTCTGGGCAGAATGCGGTGCGGGTAGAGTTTTTCGGCGATGAGATTGATCGGATCACGGAGTTTGATACGCTGACCGAGGAGACCATCTGTCGGTTGGAGCATGTTGCTATATTCCCGGCTTCCCATTATGTGGTGGATCAGGAGCAAATGAAGCGGGCTGCCAAAGCCATTCAGGCGGAGGCCAAGGAGCGGGTGGCGTGGTTTAAGCAGAATGATAAATTGTTGGAGGCTCAGCGGATCGCCGAGCGGACCAATTACGATGTGGAGATGATGATGGAGACCGGTTTTTGCTCGGGAATCGAGAATTATTCCAGACACTTGACGGGATTGGAACCGGGACAGCCGCCCCACACGCTGCTGGACTATTTTCCTGACGACTTTTTGATGATCATCGATGAGTCTCACATTACAGTGCCTCAGATCAGGGGAATGTATGCGGGAGACCGTTCCAGAAAAACCACTTTGGTGGACTATGGATTCCGATTGCCGTCGGCGCTGGATAATCGCCCCTTGAATTTTGGTGAGTTTGAGCAGAAGATCGATCAGCTGCTGTTTGTGTCGGCTACGCCTTCCGATTATGAGGCGGATCATGAACTGTTAAAGGCGGAGCAGTTGATCCGTCCCACCGGTCTTCTTGATCCGGAGATCGAGGTGCGGCCGGTCTATGGACAGGTGGATGACCTGATCGCACAGGTAAACAAAGAAATAGCAAAGAAAAATAAAGTGTTGGTAACCACCCTGACCAAGCGGATGGCAGAAGATCTGACCGGATACATGCGAGAGGCAGGCATCCGGGTAAAGTATCTGCATTCGGATATTGACACACTGGAGCGAAGTGAGATCATCCGTGACATGCGCCTAGATCTGTTTGATGTGCTGGTGGGGATCAATTTGCTTCGTGAGGGTCTGGACATTCCGGAGATCGGTCTGGTGGCCATCCTTGATGCAGATAAGGAGGGCTTCCTGCGTTCGGAGACCTCTCTGATCCAGACCATCGGACGTGCGGCCCGAAATGCAGAAGGTCATGTGATCATGTATGCAGATGTGATCACCGATTCCATGGATCGGGCGATCCGAGAGACCAACCGCCGTCGGAAAATTCAGAAAGTCTATAATGAGGAACATGGCATCACACCGGAGACCATTAAGAAAGCTGTCCGGGATCTGATTTCCATTTCCAAGGCGGATGAGGGCGGAAAGAAGAAGGGCGCAGCCCGTCTGGATAAGGATCCCGAGTCGATGAATGCCAAGGAACTGAAGGCAGCCATCAAGCAGGTCATGAAGAAGATGAATCAGGCGGCAGCGGAACTGGATTTCGAACAGGCTGCCACGCTGCGTGATCAAATGCTGGAGTTGAAAAAGATGTTGCTGGAGATGGAGGCATAGTGATGAATATTTCCTGGAAAAAATCTGAATGTCATGCACATATGGTGTTGGATGGGAAAAATTTCCGGTCAGCACTGGAAAGACATGAGAAGTGTCCCGATGAGATCTTTATCCGAGAAACCCTGGAGGCTTACCGTGAGGCAGGAATTACCTATATTCGGGATGGCGGTGACAATGAATGGACCTCAGTCAGAGCCAGAGAGTTGGCACCGGAATATGGAATCGAATACAGAACGCCCATTTTTGCCATTCACAAGAATGGATTTTATGGTAAAATAGTGGGAAAGTGTTTTGACACTATCGCAGAATATCGCAGCTTGATTGATGAGGTGAGAGCTGAAGGCGGTGACTTCGTCAAGGTGATGCTGGGCGGTATTCTGGATTTTGGTGTGTATCCGCAGATCACCGGAGGAGGTCTGCCCGGTTCATGGATGAAGGAAATGGTTCACATTGCCCACGAGGAAGGCTTTTCGGTGATGGCCCATGTCAACGGGGAGGAGCCCATCCGAGAGGCATTGGAGGCAGGGATCGACAGTCTGGAACATGGATTTTTGCAGACCGAGGAGACGCTGGACATACTGGCACAGTGCGGTGCGGTGTGGGTGCCTACGCTGTCCCCGGTGATGAATCAGATCGGTGACGGGAGATTCCCTGATGAGGCACTTGTGGCCTATGGGCAGGGGCAGATGGAGATGATCCGTTTGGCCCTAAGCAAAGGAGTAAAGCTGGCTGTGGGCAGTGATGCCGGAGCTTATCGGGTGATGCATGCAAAGGGCTTGGAGGATGAGATCCGTTGGATGCTGGAGGCCTGCGGGGACAAGAGACTGATGCCGGCAGAGGAAAAATGGAGAAAATTGTCTGCGGAGCAGAGCTTTCAGGCCGGTGCGGAGGAGATCGCAGCTCGTTTCAAACGGGATTGAACCAAGGAAACGATGAGGATAATCGAGCAGATATACAGATTCAGAGATAGAAGATATTTTTCATGAGAGATGGAGAAAAGGAGAAACCATGGGACAGGCAGAGACATTCAGAGAGGATCTTGAAGCATTATTGGCACTGGCAGCTGCCAGCGATTTTCGCCTGAGTAGAGCACAGGTGGAGGGAGCGTTCGAAAATTACACTTTATCCGACGAACAGATGGAGATGGTATATCAATATTTGAACAAAAATTATATTACAGTGGAGGAAAACGATAAAACCCAGGCGACAAAGAACCGTGATAGGCAGGTGCGTCCTGCGGCCGGATCGGGACCTGATCAAGTATCGACATCGGAGGAGGATGAGGAAAGTGAGGAAGATTCTGCTTACTACAAGATGTACATGGCAGATCTGAAGGCATTGCCTCCATTCAGCAAGAACCGGGAGGCAGAATTGCTGAAGCGTTATGCTGCCGGTGATACCTCCGTGAGTGAGCAGCTGATCGAGGGAAGACTTCGCTTTGCAGCAAAGACGGCAGCCTTGTACCGTGGTCAGGGTGTGCTCTTGATGGATCTGATCCAGGAGGCCAATATGGCACTGGTCATGGCTGTCAGCCGGTATGAGGGAGGCTCCTTCGAGGAATTGATCCTCACAGAGATTCAGAATGCCATCGACGGAGCTTTGACGGAGGCAGGATCGGCGGCAGATGTGGGCAGCTATCTGGCATCTCAGGTGAACTCCCTGATGATTGTCACGGCTCGATTGGCGGAGGAACTGGGTCGTGAGGCCACGCTCTCCGAGTTAGCTGAGAAGATGCATATGCCCGAGGAGAGTGTCAAAGAGTTGGTGAAGATTGCCATGGATGCCATGACCCTTCAGGAGGATGAGCAGATTTCACCGGAATTGTCATGATTTAGAATGTTTTCATGCTTTATGACGGGGACCTTTCGCCGGATAGATCAGGGCGACACAGGATCCCCTCGTACAGAAGTCCCAGGGTGAACCAGCACGGGGCATAGTCCAGGCGTACCAGACCGTTGATGTTTAGCGGTGCGTGGCTGTAATCCCAGGGACAGCGTCCACCCTTTTTCAGCACATATCCGGTGGAATATTCTGCGAGAAAGATCATGGTCATGTAGACCAGCCCACGGTATAGGCGATTGCGGTGTTTATTTCTGAGTCTGTTTGCACAAGGCTTCAGCAGGGCGGCCATGCCGTAGATGGGGAACATGTAAAGAGAAGATTGTCCCATCAACCGTTTGTCATGGTTCTCAATTCGATTGTGGAGGCTGGTCCAGATCAGTTCGGCTCCCCAGCCAATGAAGCCGCATTGGATAAAATTTTTCATCATAGGAAGAGTATGCGCGATTGAATGGGTTGGTATACACGGGAAACGAATCGATGAGGTAACTATTTTGGAAAAATATAAAGTGGAGTGAGTGAGATTGAAGAAAGCGATTTTATTTGATCTGGATGGGACGTTGCTTCCCATGAATACGGGAGAATTTGTCGAGACGTATTTTCGCCTGCTGGGAAAGAAGATGATGGAATTTGGATATGATCCGATAAAGTTTAAGGTAGGCATGTGGAAGGGCGTGGAGGCTTCCATCCGAAATGACGGAACCATGCTCAATGAGGAACGTTTCTGGCTTGTACTCAACGACTGTATGGGCAGGGATTGTCGGGAAGACTCGGAGGTTTTTGAGGCATTTTATCGGAATGAATATCATCAGGCCAAAGGTGTCTGCGGCTTCAATCTTTTAGCAGTAGATGCAGTGAAACTGGCGCGGCAAAAGGCAGAAAAGGTTATTCTGGCCACCAGTCCTCTGTATCCACCTATCGCCATTGAGGGAAGACTCTCCTGGGCCGGACTTGAGGTTTCGGATTTTGATCTGGTGACGACCTACAATACAGAGCGGTTTTGTAAACCCAATCCGGCATATTATATGGATATTGCGGCTCGTTTCGGCTATGCACCGGAGGAGTGTGTCATGATCGGAAACGATGAGTACGAGGATATTTGGGGAGCAGGTCAGGCCAGGATCGAGGGGTATCTGGTGACAGATGATCTGATTCCCAGTGAGAAGTATCCCCACGCCGGTCTGCGCGGTACCTTTGCAGAGATGCTGGAATGGCTGGGGAAGCTGTAGATAAATAAAGAACAGAAATCAATATAGAAGAAATAAAAGAAGTGAGAATTAGGTATGTATAATCAATTGACCAGAGCAGATATTGAAAAAATCCGGGAAGAGATCGAGCATCGCAAGCTGGTGGTTCGCAAGGAAGCCATCGAGGCAGTGAAAGAGGCAAGAGCACAGGGCGATCTCAGTGAAAATTTTGAATATTATGCCGCAAAAAGGGACAAAAATAAAAATGAGAGCCGAATCCGTTATCTGGAGAGGATCATCAAGACGGCAACCATCGTGGAGAGCGACAATGCCGAGGATGAGATTGGCTTGAATACGACGGTTCTTCTGTATTTTGAGGAGGACGATGAGACGGAGGAGATCACTGTGGTCACCACGGCGCAGGAGGATTCGCTTAAAGGTCGGATCAGTATCGAATCTCCCATGGGGAAGGCTTTGCTGAAGCACAAGGTGGGAGACCGGGTGTGGATTCAGGTAAACAAAAATGTTGGATACCCGGTGGTGGTGAAGGATCTTCGCCAGAACGAGTCGGTAGAAGGATATAAGATTTGAGACAGGCCGGTTACAGAAGAATAAAGAACGGATAAAAAGTCAAAAAACTTCATAAAAAATCAGGACTTGCCTTGACATACCTTGTGAGAATATGATATATTGAGAAAACGCGATGCATACTCCTACAATCTTTGAGTGTGCAGAGATGAGGGAGTAGTTAATACCGATTCCGGGACGATTTGGGATCGGTAACAGCGGAGTCGTCATCACGACCGTAAGGGTCCGGCTTTGCTGCATCTGCAGGATTCCTGCAGCGTGTAATGAGACTCATGTATGGTTTTGCTGTACCTGAGTTCCTGCGAAGATGATAATCAGGTTCGGCAAAGGCCGGACCTTTTTCATTTCCCAAAAGGTTTCAGGCAGCATCATTAAGAAAGTGAGGAACAAAGGAACATGACAGGATTGTCAACACAGGAAGCTAATGCCCGCTTGGAAAAGTACGGAAAAAACAAGCTGGTGGAGGCAAAGAAGGATGGTCTTTTCAAGCGCTTTTTGAAGCAGCTGGCAGATCCCATGATCATTGTACTGCTGTGCGCAGCAGCACTGTCCGCGGTTACCGCAGCATTTGAGAATGAGTCATTTGCAGATGTATTTATCATTCTGGGCGTAGTTATTTTGAACTCCGTTCTGGGTGTGGTTCAGGAGAGTAAGGCAGAGGCAGCCATCGAGGCATTGAAGGAAATGACTGCAGCTATGACCAAGGTTTGGCGTGACGGACACCTGATCACCATCAAGAGTGAGGATCTGGTCGTGGGTGACATTATCGCGCTGGAGGCAGGTGACGCAGTTCCTGCCGACGCCAAGATCCTTGAGTGCGCTTCCATGAAGGTTGAGGAGGCAGCACTGACCGGAGAGTCTGTGCCTGTTCTGAAGCAGGTTGAGGAACCCGTTTCCGAGGATGGAAAAGAGATCCCTCTGGGCGATCGCAAGAATATGCTTTATATGGGAAGCTCCGTTGTTTACGGCCGTGGTACCGCAGAGGTTACCGCTACCGGTATGGCTACCGAGATGGGCCGTATTGCCGAGGCTCTCGCTCAGGCAGAGGAGGAGGTTACCCCTCTTCAGAGAAAGTTAAACGAGTTGAGTAAGATCCTGACCGTACTGGTTCTGGTGATCAGTGTGTTGGTATTTGCTCTGGGTGTGTTTAAGGCAGGTACTCTGGATGTACACGTTGCCCTTGATTCCTTCATGGTTGCGATCAGTCTTGCGGTTGCAGCTATCCCTGAGGGTCTGGCAGCCGTTGTGACCATTGTTCTTTCCATGGGTGTTACCCGTATGTCCAAGCAGCGTGCGGTTATCCGTAAGCTGACTGCAGTTGAGACGCTGGGATGTACTCAGGTGATCTGTTCTGATAAGACCGGTACCCTGACCCAGAATAAGATGACCGTTGTTGAGCAGTACAGTGCAGATGAGAAGCTCCTTGCACGGGCGATGGCTCTCTGCTCTGACGCGGAGATCGATGAGAAGGGTGATATCACCGGTGAGCCCACCGAGGCGGCGCTGGTTGCATACGCAAACAAGATCGGTCTGTCCAAGCTGGAAATGAAGAAGGATTACCCCCGTGTAGGTGAGGCTCCTTTCGATTCCATGCGTAAGATGATGAGTACCCTCCATCCCGAGGACAGTCACATTGTTCAGTATACCAAGGGCGCTCCCGACGAGCTGCTTCGCCGTTGTACCAAGCTGTTCACCGCAGAGGGCGTTCGTGAGATGACCGATGCGGACAGAACCCGTATCCTGTCCGAGAACAGCGGAATGGCAGACAAGGCACTCCGTGTATTGGCGGGTGCATACCGTATCTGGGGCGAGCTTCCCACTGATCTGTCTCCCGAATATCTGGAGCAGGATATGGTATTTATCGGTCTGCAGGGTATGATCGATCCTATCCGTCCCGAGGTTAAGCTGGCAGTTGAGGAGTGTAACCGTGCAGGTATCCGTGTTGTGATGATCACCGGTGACCACAAGGATACTGCTATCGCCATCGCAAGAGAGCTGGGTATTCTCAATCAGAACGGTGAGGAGCGTCTGGCCATCACCGGAACCCAGTTAAATGAGATCTCCGATGAGGAGTTGGACAAGACCATTGACCGTTATGCCGTATTTGCCCGGGTACAGCCTGAGCATAAGGTTCGTATCGTAAAGGCATGGAAGGCGAAGGGCATGATCACTGCCATGACCGGTGACGGTGTAAACGATGCACCCAGTATTAAATCCGCAGACATTGGCGTTGGCATGGGTATCACCGGTACCGACGTAACCAAGAATGTTGCCGATATGATTCTTGCCGATGATAACTTTGCAACCATCGTAAGTGCAGTAGATGAGGGACGTAAGATTTACGCAAATATCCGTAAGTCCATCCAGTTCCTGCTGTCCTCCAACCTCAGTGAGGTTGTGTCCATCTTCGTGGCAACCTTGCTTGGCTTCACCATTTTGAAGCCTGCTCACCTGTTGTGGATCAATCTGATCACCGATAGTCTTCCCGCACTGGCACTGGGTATGGAGAAGGGTGAGAAGGATGCCATGAACCAGCCTCCCCGTGATTCCAAGGAAGGTATTTTCGCCGGCGGCGTTGGTATCGATGTATTCTATCAGGGCGTACTGGTTTCTGTTTTAACATTGGTAGCTTATATGGTAGGTCACTATATTGAGGCAGGAGTTTGGGAGTTTGTTGACAGTGCAGACGGTATGACTATGGCGTTCCTGACCATGTCCATGGCTGAGATTTTCCAGTCCTTCAACATGCGTTCCAGAAGAGGTTCTCTGTTCAAGATGACCAACCAGAACATTTATCTGTGGGGTGCAGGTATTCTGGCACTGATCCTTACCACGGTAGTTATCTATGTGCCTTTCCTGGCACGTGCCTTTGAGTTTGAGCACATCTCCGTGGTGGAGTATTTTGTGGCACTGGGTCTGGCATTCCTGATCATTCCTCTGGTAGAGATCGGAAAGGCAATTGCGAGAGCATTGACCAAGAAATAATTAATCATACAGATGATGATACAGAACGGCTGTCCTCTAGGATGGCCGTTCTTTTTGACCTGTGACAGTTCAAGACTGATTTCCGACACTTTGCAGAACTTGTTTGACACCTTGCAAAAGTTGTCGAAAAATCCTTGACAGATCATAGGTTCTATGATATACTTTTTTACAAGAAAAGGGAGTAATTACATCACGAAAGTGATGCGGCAGTTCCGACAGCACGGCGAGAGCCCGGAACATGTGAATCCATTTATCATTCGGATTATAATGAGACTTTTATTATGGTGAACCCATGATAAAGGTCTCTTTTTCTTAAACGGAGCACATGTTTCCCTGCAGGGCGGGCAGAGTTTAAGCCGAGCTAAGACTGCACGGTGATCCCTTTCCCAAAAACTACATAATATGATACAAGGGTATCAAAACATGAACAAGGAGGTACATGGTATGTGTGAAATGGCTTTACTCAGCAGTATTGTTTTATCCCCTTTGACGGTGGCGATTCTGGCAGTAGTGGTTGTGGCGATCGCACTGATGGTGGCAGGCTATCTGAAGGCTCCGCCGGACACGGCTTATGTGATTTCCGGTCTTGGTAAAAAGCGTATCCTTATCGGTAAGGCGGGCTGGAGAGTTCCTTTCTTCGAGCGTGTAGATAAACTGTCCCTTCGGGTAATGCAGGTGGATGTAAAAACGTCCGATGCGGTTCCCACCAACGAGTTCATCAATGTGTCCGTTGACGGTGTTGCAAATATCAAGATTTCTTCCGAGCCCGATTTGTTGGAGCGCGCGGCGGAGACCCTTCTGGGAAT